>JAFGWG010000171.1 GCA_016937255.1 Bacteroidales bacterium | reverse complement strand
TAACTCCAATGCCATTCTTCGGGCTGATAGCCAGATGTACGGTTGTCGCCATATTCTGTATAGGGACGGTAAAAACCGAAATAATTGGCATTTTCTTCAAGCCAGGCCAGTTCTTTTATTCCTTGAGCAGTTTGAAAATACGATGGCACCACACTATTGATGTCGATATCGGACCCCCAATGGTGACGAGAGGTTCCGGGCATGCTCGAATATCTCAAAATAGCCAGTGCTCTTTCTGTTGGGTCGGGATACGCAGTGTTTAGGTATTTGCCTTCAACGGTTCTTTTGCCATTCCATTTTCCTTCCCATATCCATTTTTGCATTTCAAATGTTCGTGTAGCGGAAACTATTGTAAGTGTAATACCATCTTGCATTGCGGAATCGCGCATGGCGAGGAAAGCATTATAGGCTTCGGTGCGCATGTAAATATTGCTTTTTGTGGAGTATTTAGTGCTTATTAGGCTGAATCCTTCTTCTTTAGCAGGGTCGTATTGCCCAAGCAATAAGTAATTGGGAATAGTATCGGGTAGCACAATAGAATCAGCAGAATTAATAATGGTGATGCCAGCACCGCCGCTGCCATTATTTTGAGCACAAGCAGATAGCATAAGCGCTGTGAGTATTATATAGCAATGTACTTTTCTCATTTTGATTTCCTTTTCATTAGTTCTTTGGCTTTGAATACGATGTTTTCGCTATTCAATCCGTATTTATTCATTAATTCTTCAGCTTGCCCTGATTCTCCAAAACTATCTTCCATTCCAATGAAATCCATGGGAACAGGGTAATGCTTTACTACGACTTCGGCTACTGCAGATCCCATTCCACCATTAATCTGATGCTCCTCTGCAGTAAGTATCGCTCCACAATCAATAGCTGCTTTGGTAATAGTTTGATTATCAATAGGTTTTATACTGTGAAGATTAATGATTCGTGCAGAAATGCCTTCATTTTTTAATATATTGGCTGCTTCCAGTGCAGGCCAAACGAGATGTCCAGTGGCAATTATGGCAATGTCATTTCCCTCGTGAAGAATTTGAGCTTTTCCAATTTTAAAATCCTGATCTAAAGAAGTAAAATCGGGTACAGGCTCGCGTCCAAAACGGATATAAACCGGCCCATTGCATTGGTCGATTGCGGCTTTTGTTGCAAAATATGCCTGAGTAGCATCGCAAGGAGAGAGTAGCGTCATGTTTGGAAGAACCCGCATGACCGCAATATCTTCCAATGCCTGATGAGTAGCTCCGTCCGGTCCAACACTAATGCCTGCGTGTGCGCCACCAATAATAATATGTGCTTTGTTATAACAGGCCGAAATTCGAATCTGATCAGCAGCTCTCATTGAAGCAAATACACCATAGGTGCTAAACACGGGAATATATCCACTTAAAGCCATTCCTGTAGCAACACTGATGGCATTCTGTTCGGCAATTCCCAGAGAGAAAAAGCGATCAGGAAACTCATCGGCAAAGAGATTCATGCTCACCGATTTAGTGATGTCAACACCAATACCAATGATTTTATCATTAATGCGAGCAGCATCTCTGATTGCCTCGCCAAAGCCAAAACGACCGGGTCGCAGGGAATTTAATTTGAAATTGTGCATGCCAAAAGCTTCTTATGCAAAGATAAGAAATAGTGATGAGTAAAAATGAGGAAAGATATTTCTGGATTCTGATCTTAAATGAAGCCAAATTAAATGAAGGACAGTTTGTTTAGCAATTGGAATAAAAAAAAGCGCCTTTTACAGCGCTTTTGAAAATTTATTTCAATATTAATTTACAATGAATTTTGCCATCGAATTTTTATGTCCTGAAATGATCATTAAATAATAATATCCATAGTGCAATTCGCTGATATCAATTCTGGTTTGATCATTTGCCTTTGTTTTTATCAGTTCTTTACCCTGTATATCGAATATGCTAAGTTCAAACTCTCCTTCGCATTCCACATTTAGAAAATCTGTAGCTGGGTTTGGAAATATACTAAAAGCAATATCATCAGGATTATCCTCAATACTAAGTGTAGCTCCATAATAATAGGCACCCATGTCGGCACGGCTTGCATCAGGATCGTTTGGCGAAGCCGGATCTCCGGTGTCAATACAAGGTGATTTTGTGGCATCGTTTACCGGATAATTGGTCCAGGTAAGTAATAATTCATTATTGGCGGCATCGCTAAAAAGTGGATCACCATCAATGCATCCGGTTCCAAAATATGCCTCAGCAGTGCTGCCTTCAATCAAGCTATACGTTACAGAAACGGTTGCTGCACCAGAATAATCAAAATTATCTGGACTATTACTATAATAGATATTATTGTAAATATCAGTAATTGCCCCTGCATTATCGAGATACAGATATTCACTTCCGCCAGAAGATCCTGCCGTATTTCCGTAATAGGAATTATTGAAGGAATTTAGCGTACAAGCTGCGCCTGCAAAGGAAAATCCTCCACCCACATTTTCGCATGAATTATTTGCGATTCGATTATGATGTATGTTCACCGTCCCGGTTTCGGTATAGGTGAAAATTGCGCCTCCATTATTATAGGCGTAGCAATCGAATATGTCATTTCTTAAAATATCAATGGTTCCTGCTCCATGTTCAATCCAAGCTCCACCACCATCACCAACCACACCATTTAAAATTCCGGCGCTGTCGAGAGAAAAACTATTGTCGGATAGATTGAGGTCTCCGCTAATTTGTAATTCAATCAATACACCGCCTCCTGCGCCAGTATTGGTGGTATTGTGTGTATGTGTATTATTGTGATAAGAAACATTTCCACCACCGGGAAGTCTGATCCAGCATCCGCCGCCGCCAAGACCGGCAGTATTATCGGTAAATGTATTATTGTAAATGGTTGCCGAAGAACTGGCGCCCAATAAATACACCATGGCGCCACCTGCATCTTCAAAGGCCACATTGTTCGTGAATGTGTTGTCATGCATAATTACCGTTCCTGCATTATCGCTATACAACATGCAGCCTCCGGCATCATCGCCTTGGGCTTCATTGTTTGAGATAGTGCTGTTGGAAAGAGTGATGCTTCCGCTGTTTGTTCCCACAAATAATCCTCCTGCATCGTTTCCGGTAGCTGTGTTGTTTGTAAAAGCACAATTGTCAATTTCAACGCTTCCTGTATTGGTGTACATGCCCAGTCCGCCACCAAAATCCGTAGCAGTGCTTCCTGTAAAGATGCAATTGCTTATGTCTGCAGTTGCCGATTCGGTATTGATACCCACGCCACCATAAGTGCTGTTTCCGTTTTGAAAAGTGATTCCAGAAACGGTGATGTTTCCACCTGCTGATGTGGTTTCCAGCATCATAATTCTAACGCTTCCGCCTCCGTCAACTATGCAACTTGCCGCTGCACTGCCCTGAATTGTTAGTGTAAAGTTTTCGGCAGAATAAAAACTTAGCGCAGTAGTGATATTATAGGTGCCGTTGGCAAGAATAATAATATCGTTTTCTCCGTTGGCTTCAGCCGTGGTTAATGCAGTCTGAAATTCAGCTGGAGTACTTACGTTGAAGGTGGCTGCTTGTATTGATGAAGCAACTAAGGCTAATAATAAGAATAATAAGTGTTTCATTTTCGTACAATTGTGTATTCAAATGTACATATTTTTTCGGTAAATGGTGGAATATATGAGTTTAATTGTGATTTAAGCGTTCTGTTTCCTAATAGGCTCTTGCTCTTTCGCCAACTAACTCATTTTCTTCTTCATATTGTTCCTCACTTTCTGCGGCTTGGTTGATTTGGGCTAAGACATCTGCCGTTACATCTTTTCCACCCCCAAAATTAGTGGCAATGGCACCGATAGAATAAATGGGTCCCCAGGGAATTCCCCACCAGCCAAGAAAAAGGGTCAGAAAAGTGAACCCAATATGTTTCATAAAGGTGGATTCACCAGCTCTGATAAAGTATATACTGCTTGATTGTCGGGTGGTGAAAACCACTAATGAAATTGCGTATTGAAAAATTACGAATTTGCCACCGTGCTGAAGCTCGTAATTGATCTGATCGGGGCGAATATTTTCAAGTCCTTTTATTTTTGCCATATTACCATTTTTTCCTAATGAGATATTTCTGTATTTCAGTGATTATTTGCACTGAATTTTCATTCTTAGTTTGCAGCAAAAACGCATGCAAAGTAGAAATGAGCGTATTCCCTTCCTGCGGAACAAATGCCCAGCCTTTGATATTCGTCTCGTTATTCTCAAATATCAGATTATTATAATTGACAATACAATGAGAGTATAATCTGCCTGCGAAACCATGACGTCGTCCAAACTCAAAAATAATATTGGAATCAAAGGTTTTTGTTTTGGAAACCAAAGGGTTTTTATTTATTCTGTTTTCGATATCGCTCTGATTTAGTGGGCTCTTTAATTCAATATTGAATCGAACGCTGTGCATAAGTTGACTTGGCGTGGTAATGTCTGATGACTGCACATTACAATCGAGTCCTGAAGCCAAAAAGAGATCTTTCACATCTTCTGCATGATGGGTTCCTGCCATTGGATTTCTGTGTCGGGAAATGACATTTGCACTTACCAGCCTTTCGTGATGGCTCAAGTCTTCCGAACGGCGTACAATGACGAAATCTGCTTTAATAAGTCCTGAAAGATCTGATCCTGTGAATGTTGTAAGCAGCGATGCAAGCGAGTGGGTGTTGCAGGAAACAATCTGAACATATTTTTCTGAAATAATGTGCTCATTTCCAATTTCACTCATAAACGGTTTGCCGAATCCTTTCTCGCTGCCTTGGGCACTAGCGCCTTTTAAGTTAGGAAGATTCTCGTACCAGCTTTTGTTTTTATTTCCAAAACCATTGCTCATGCAGTCGAAAACGTAATGTATTTCATTTTCTACTTCGGAAATGGGGCGAAAGTTTTTGCCATCTTTGTCGAAAATCTCAATGCCCAGGTTTTGCAGAGTTTTCAATTCCTCTTCTTTCCAGGGTTGAACAGCAGTATTTTTTAAGGCAAATATTGAATCGATGCCAAGTAAATCTTTGTATTTAACTAGCAATTGGAGCAAAGTACTCCCAATATTTCCTATGCCGTTTACGAGGATATTCATTTGGATAAAAGTATAAAAAAAATCAATGCAAATTGGTTGATTGGGAAAATAGTTGATTGGGGAAATGGTGAATTGATGGTAATAACGAAACCAATTTCCCATATTTCCAATTCCCCATTTTCTATTTACTGAGTTTCCCCATAAAAGGCACCATCAAAGATCGGAAAAAGACCTTCATATCCCGGCCAAAGCTTTTGTTTTTTACATAATCAAGGTCTTGCTGCATGGATAGATTAGCATCGCATACTTTCACCAGTTGTGCCTGTCCGGTAATACCAGGTTTTACAGACCACCGTGCGGCAAATTCTTCTCCATTCCAGTTTAAACGGTCAATGTCAAATTGTGTAAGTGGCCTCGGCCCTACAAATGCCATATCGCCTTTGATAATATTGATAAGTTGTGGCAATTCATCGAGCCCAATTTTTCGCAATACCCGCCCGATTCCGGTGATTTTGCCATCATGCATGGTGCGGAATTTATAAATACGAAATTCCTTTTTTCTTTTGCCTACACGATTCTGTATGAAAAACACACCTTTCCCACGACTCAACAAGAGCAAGAGTGAGAGGAGCAGAGTGAGTGGGAGCGTGAGGATGAATAATATGAGGGATAGGAGTTTCATGGGGTAAAGATAGGTGTTCTTTGTTGAAATTTTTTTTCTTGTTTTCGCTACAAATGATTAATCAAATTTGCAAATACAAAATTACGAAAAGGCTACGTAAAATGCGAGACAAGAAGCTGAAAAATAAAGATATATGTTTTGTAAGCCCATGAGCAATAAAAGACTTCTGTCTGGTGTCAATGTAAAAATATTTTTCTATATTTATGCATAATTCAAAATCAAATTATTATGAAAAGAGTTATAATTTTACTTGTTTCAACAGGATCAGATAATACGAATGTTGATGGTTTTACAATAGATCAATCGAATCCGGAAAATGTTGTTAATGCTGTATTTACTGCCGCAAAAACCGGTGAGTTTTCAGTTTTGGAAGGTCTTTGTGATCCTCTTGGGGATGGCGATGGAGACACCCGCAGAATATGCAATATGGTAAACATGGATCAAAATTTTAAGGATGAATTTATGCGGTATTTTAAAGATGGTAAAATATCGGGATCTGCTGTTATTCGAGAGGTTGAAGCTCAAGTTCCTATTTTGTTCGGGCCTGGTGGCACTAATGCAGAAACTTTTAATTTGATTCAACGAGACGGAAAATGGTATTTGTATAGCATATAACCTGCTAGGTTCTGCCAATAATCATATGTAAAATCAATGCTCCATCGTCCCGATAACAAACCAGACAAGCAATGAGGATCATGGAGCATGAGCAAGCCCCCGCAAGTGTCAGACATCCCTTCGGGTGTCAGACAACTCCCCTTCGCTGACGAAAATCTAAT
>JAFGWG010000170.1 GCA_016937255.1 Bacteroidales bacterium | reverse complement strand
GGAGCTCCGGAAGCAATATTTTCATGTGCCATATCGGGATGCCCCTGTCGCCCCCATCCGGGAGAGAGCTGCATGAAAATTTTTGTGCCTTTATAAGCATGGACTACATCGGCAAGTTGGCTCAAATAGCGGTATTTCTTTTGACTGTCACATAAAAGTGGGTTAAGCGAATCGCTTCCACGCCATGGGTAAGGGTTTGCTACTACACACTCAGTGATGATCAGTCCAAAGCCACCTCTTGCCCTGGTAGCATACCATGCATTGGTTTGCTCACTTGCATGGCCTTCAGCCCCGGTGTAGCCCATATTCATCGGCGACATGGCGATTCGGTTTTTCAGTTCCAGTTTGCCGATTTGAATCGGTTCAAATAATTTATCGGTATCCATTTTGAGCATCTTTATCAATATTTTTTGATGCAAATTTGGGTATGCTCAAAAAAACAAGGCTTGATCTATATCAAGAAATAAACCGGGAAGTAAAGAAAATTGATAGGCTTATTTTTTCGCCCTTAGCCTGCTAAGTGTTTCAGGAGTAATGCCAAGATAAGAAGCGATGTAAACAAGTGGTGCACGCTGAAAGATAGAAGGATAGTTTTGTATTAAAGAATTGTATCGTTCCTCTGCTGTTTGAAATTTAATACTTACAATAATTTCTGACATCCTTTGGGTGATTTCAAAGCTTGTGAGAAAAGCAAATTTCGCTGCTTCGGGGTTAAAAACGATAAGATTATCCATTTCGGAATAACTGAGGGAATATACCACTGATTCTTCGAGTACTTCACAGCTATCTTGTGCCGTTTTATGTTTATAAAAGCTGTCGATCGGTGTAATAAACGAATTTTCTGCCGAGAACCATGCGGTAATCTCCCTACCTGAATTTAAAGTATAAAAAACCCTCACAAAACCTTTTTCAATGAAAAATAGTTGATGACAACCTTCACCATGCCTGAATAAGAACTCGCCTTTAGAATACACCTTTCTTTCAAGCAGATGCTTCATTTTATCTTCCATTTCCGGAGAGAGCCTTAGTTTATCCTTTATGTATTGAGGTATTTCCATTGTTGATCAATTGAAAATCAGAAATGTATAAACCCAATTTGACTTAATCGTAAAAAATATCAATCATTGCACATGGGTACAGAAAATTTGAAATTGCTGCCTTTTCAAAATGTCCGACACAGAAATCGTAATGATTGCTTGGTCTGGCATGGCATATATCGCAATACTGCCCTTGAAGTTGGTGAATTTTATTGAATTTGAAATCAAATTACGCAAAATTGTGCTTAATCCGTATCAGTCCATGCACCTTTTTGCAATATGAATATAATGTAGCCAAACCAGGGCGACTGAATAGTAAAAATGATATAAAACCAAAGAATTTCGAGAGATTTTTCAAGGTTCAGTTCAGGAAGCGAGAATAGTTTTGTGGAATAAGCTTTAAATACTTTGAAAATATGAAAAAACAATTACTTCTATTTTTAGCAATTTGCCTTTTGGCAGGCCGAAATGTTTCATTTGCACAGGAACTTGTCGTTGATGGTAATATGGAAAATGAAGCAAGCTGGACAGTTATACTTGATCCAGGTGCATCAGATTTATCGGATGTTCTGTTGAATTATCAGTCAGATTATCCTGAAGGAGGAGGTGATGGTTCATTATATATTAAAGGATACGGGCAAACAAACTCGTATGTTTACCAAAAAGTGACTTTAGTGCCCGGTCATAAATATTCTTTTTCGGGCTTGGTAAAAAGCATTGGTGCTGATGAGGTTACAAATGCATGGATTGAACTTATCCTATCAAAAACTGAACCAGCAGCTGGTTTTGGTGCTGGCGATAAAGATTATATCTATTCAAAGAATTCCTGGATGGCTGCACCTTATAATGATTTTTCAAGCATCGATGGGGATTTTATGAATACTGCTGAATTTCAATGGAAGAAAGCAAAAGATGATGCATCTGATTCAATATTAACCTCACATGAATTTGTTCTTCCAGAAGATAGTCCGGAAGAATGGTTTGTGGTTGTAAAAGCAGGGTGCTGGAATACAGCAGGTGACCCAATGCCAACATTTGAATTTCTATTTGATAATATAAGCTTAGTAGACATTAACAACAGTACAGGGGTGGCTCAAGTTAGCAATAAAAACATGATGGCAGTTTACCCAAATCCGTCAAATGGCATTATCAATATCAAATCAAACAGCAACAGTCCTGTAAATTTCGATATTTATAATGTTTCAGGCCTTCTTGTAAAATCTGGTATTACAGGTAATCAATTCGACGCAATTTCTTTGAAAAGAGGAGTATATATGATTAAGCTGGAGAGCAACTCATTGATTGAACTTCATAGGTTAGTAGTAGAATAGTAGTTAGTGTAAAAGGTTGTCTGATTTTTCAGACAGCCTTTTTCAATATTAATCCTAACTGGATACTCTGACAACATTGTAAAAGAATGATAGAATCTTAAAGATTTTAGAGAGTATTTTCAAGAAAACGGGGGGCTATTATCTATAGCTTTGACATTGACATAAACAGTTTAATTAAACAAAGCTATTGAGATGATCCGTTTGATATTTTTGCTCCTGGTAAGCCCTCTGGTCTTTTTTGCCAACGCGCAAACTCCAAAAACCAAATTCCCTGAAAGGGTAATCAATGTTGATTTCAACGCCGAGAATGGTGATTTGAACACCATGTTCAACGAATGCGTGGGCGCTGGTCGTGCCAACGAAGGACTGCGAGCCGACTGGCAGCAACAACTGGCCTATGTGAAAGCCGAGTGTGGTTTTCGTTACATCCGTTTTCATGGCCTTTTTACCGACGACATGGGCATATACAAGGAAGATAAAAGCGGTAATCCCGAATACAACTACATGTATGTCGATGCTTTGTTTGACTATTTGCTGAGCATTGGCATCAAACCTTTTGTAGAACTTGGATTTATGCCCAATGCTCTGGCCAGCGGACCCGAAACTATTTTTTGGTGGAAGGGCAATGTGACCCCACCCAAAGACCACGACAAATGGGGAGCTTTGGTCAAAAATATTGTGCAACACTGGACCGACCGTTATGGTGAAGAAGAGGTGAAAACCTGGTATTTTGAAGTCTGGAACGAGCCCAACCTGAAACCCGGCTTTTGGACCGGTTCCATGGAAGACTATTTCAAATTGTATCGATACAGCGCTGAGGCTGTTAAAAGCGTCAACCCTGCATACCGTATAGGCGGACCTGGTACAGCCGGTGCTGCCTGGGAAACAGAAATGATTGATTTCTGTGTGAAGAACAAGGTGCCCATCGATTTTGTCAGCACCCATTCGTATGGTGTAAAGCAGGGCTTCCTCGATGAATACGGTAATTCCGGAACCGTTTTGGCCAAGGAAGAATTTGCCGTGAGTGGCGACGTGTTACAATCGCGCAAAGAAATTGCCAATACTCCGAAACCTGATTTGGAATTGCATTATACCGAATGGAGCGCATCATACACGCCATCGGACCCCATTCACGACAGCTATCACGAAGCTGCTTATGTACTGCAGAAGCTGAAACAAGTGGGCGATGCAGCCCAATCAATGTCGTACTGGGTTTTTACCGACATTTTCGAGGAATCGGCCCCACGCTTTACCCCCTTTCATGGTGGTTTTGGAATGCTGAAT
>JAFGWG010000169.1 GCA_016937255.1 Bacteroidales bacterium | reverse complement strand
TTATTCTGAATCATCACCATAATGGCAGCAGCTTGCTTTGTTTTTGCTGGATACTCATGAATTGGACGAGCATAGATATCATAATCAGGTTTGAAGCGATACATATAAATTCGTCCGTATTTTTTAAGTTCTTCGGCAAATTCAGGAGCCAGTTCCGCGTGAAATTTCTCGGGGAAATAGCGCAGCGCATTGCGAATGGCAAGTTTTTTCTCGTCCTTCGATAAAATATCTTTTCGCTTCGGTGCATGTGGCACTTTTTCATCTCTCTCCTTTTTCGCCGGCAATACATCAGGAATTCCCTGAAGGATGGCTTTCTGAAAATCTGCTGTGTTCATGGTATAATTATTTTTTTGCAAATATAATGATATGGTGGAAAGTGGACGCGGATGGACGCTGAAACTATTATTTTACGGATTACTCACACGATCTATTGATTTTTATTGTGTTCGTGAGCTCACCACTTCGTGGCTCGGTTTACACGGATTGGGGTTAACTTTTCGTTCGCCGAATACAACATGCGAGCATGGTCAGACGCACTCAGATCCGCCATAATTAAAAAACAGCTTCGGCGGATGCAGAGAGGTCTGCCCCAAATAACAAATTAATCCGCGTAAATCCGTTACGAAAAAGCAGCGAAAATCAGCGTCTCCATATCAATCAATCATAGTATTGCACCCCCTCATCACGCTATAATCGAGGCGGCCGAGGATTTCGAAGGAGCCATCTGCGTGTATTATTCCCATATCATCGGTGGCGAGAAACGGGCACGACCAAATATTTGCCAGATCGATAATGTTTACAGCACCGCGGCTTCGGTTGGCGGGAGCAGTGAGCGGATCGCTGATATCCCGAAGAAAGATTCTCATCCAGGGAGGAGCCCGGAAAATGCCATTTTCTTTGGAATAGGCTTGTGATAGTAATTCGGTCATGCCATATTCGCTATGAATTTCGGAAGACGGGAAGGCTTTTTTGAGCTCTGAATGAAGCTCTTCACGGGTTAGTTCCTCGCGGCGACCTTTCATTCCTCCGGTTTCCATAATAGTGAGCCCGGGATAATCAGTGGAGAATTTTGCTGAAAAATCGAGCAATGCGAAACTTACACCCAGCAGAATTATCTTTTTATTTTGGGCTGCTGCTTTTCGAAGATTTTCATTCAATTTCTCATGATCGTAGAGATAAAACGCCGACAGTGAATCAGCACTTTTCTCAATCAATTTTTTGGCCATATGCACCAGTGAAGAGTGCGGACGTTCGAGATACGCCGGCAGTAGTGCCATAATGACGAAATCTTCAGGATTTCCGTAAAAATGCCTGAAACCGGTAAAAAAAGAGCGTTCATACAGCTCAAAATCATAAATAAAATGTTTGCCTTGCTCGGATCCCGATGTGCCGCTGCTTTCGAAAAAGTCGGAAGTATCAACATATTCAAGTAGAACCTTATGCTTTCTGAAAGTATTTACCGGCATAAACGGAATTTGGGAAGCATTATTAATCTGATCCGGATTGATTTTCAGAATATCGCAAAATTTTCGGTAAACAGGATTGTATTGAAAATGAACCCTAAACAGATACATAGCCAGCAAATCAAATTCGGTGGCGAGCTCATGCGAAAAAATCTTACTGTATACTTTTTCGCGGTTATGCTCCGTTATTTTTTGTACTTTAGTGATCAAATTCTTCCAGATGAAAGTTTTTGTAAAAATACAAATAATTGCCTTGGTATTTCTCGGACTTATGCAGGGTTCATGTATAGAAAAGCAAACCTACCCGGATGAGCCCATTATTGAATACAAGAATTTCCTGATAACTACCAATGCTCAGGGCTTTGACCAAACCGGATATTTCATCATAAGTTTCACTGATGGCGATGGTGATATTGGGTTGGATCAGGGAGACACGAATCCGCCCTATAATCCGGGAAGCGAATATTACTATAATTTTTTTATTACTATTTATGAAAAAAACAATGGTATATTTCAAGAACTGAGTGCACCTTATAATGCCCGTATTCCGAATGTGAATCCAGAAGGAATTGACAAAGACCTGAAAGGAGATATTCAGATAGAAATGGATCTTTCCTTGTTTGCCATAGTGCTCACCAACGACACTATTAAAATGGATGCCTATATTGTAGATAGGGCATTGAATGCAAGTAATACCATTACTACTCCGGAGTTTGTTTTGAATTTGCAATAAGACGCGGATTGACGCAGATATGCAAAAAAACCTCGGAGGTTTTTTTGTGTGCAGCGTATATCCGCGTCTATAAAAAAGAAAAGCCCCCAAAAATGGAGGCTTTCCAGTATGATATACAAAGGGAATTATGCTCCCAATGCGATTCTGTAGAACTTTGTTACTTTCAGATCTGCATCAACAGATTTCAGATACTCAGCTACAGTAGATTTGTTGTCTTTAATAAAAGCTTGATTCAGCAAAGTGCTTTCCTTAAAGAATTTTCCAAGTTTACCCTGAGCAATTTTCTCAAGCATATCTTCGGGTTTTCCTTCTTGGCGAGCTTGTTCTTTACCAACTTCAATTTCCTTAGCAATGATTTCTTCAGAAACATCATCTTTATCAATAGCAACAGGAGCCATAGCTGCAATTTGCATAGCCACATCTTTACCTGCAATATCAATAGCTTCGCTACCTTTATTGAAACCAACAAGAGCTGAAATACGATTAGAATGGTGGTTATAGAAAACAACATTTTCTGCTTCAACAATTTCATAGCGGCTTAGGGTGATTTTCTCCCCAATTTTACCCACTAAATCAATAACATGATCGGCAATAGTTCTGCCATCAATTTGAAGAGCCGTAAATTCGTCCATTGATTTTGCTTTAGCTTCCATAGCTACATCAATGAATTTATTTGCATTGGCAACGAAATCTTCGTTTTTACCAACAAAATCTGTTTCGCAATTGAGCATCATAACAGCACCAAAAGATTTATCATCACTAATTTTAGCAATAACAATTCCTTCATTCGCTTCACGCTCAGCACGCTTACTTGCAAGTTTCTGACCTTTTTTTCTGAGAATATCGATCGCTGCATCGAAATCACCTTCAGCCTCTACGAGTGCTTTTTTACAATCCATAACTCCGACACCGGTCATATCACGGAGTTTATATACATCAGCAGCAGTAATGTTTGCCATAATTAAAAGGGGTTTTAGTCTTCGTTTACGTCAATATTAATTTTTTTTCTCTCAGCCGATGCAGTTTTCCCTTTTATTGGAATTTCCTCCTCATCGTCAATTAGATCTTCTTTAACGGCTTCAATTTTAGCATCTTCCTTTGCTTGTATCTTTGCAGCTTCGTCTTCCTCGTCCTTGTCTTTCTGCATTTTGCGCTCATTAAGACCTTCCTGAACATACTCAGTAAGAATATTCAAGATAATATTAATAGATTTTGCAGCATCGTCGTTTGCAGGAATTGGGAAATCAACTTTCTTAGGATCTGAGTTGGTATCCACGATAGCAAATGTTGGTATATTCAAAATATGAGCTTCAGCAACAGCAATATGCTCTTTAAGAATATCAACTACAAATAATGCAGATGGAAGTTTATTCAAATCAGCAATAGAACCAAGTGTTCTGTCGAGTTTTTCTCTTTCACGAGCAATTTGAAGACGCTCACGCTTTGAAATACTTGCAAATGAAGGGTCGGTAAGCATTTTGTCGATATACGACATTTTCTTAACAGCCTTACGAATGGTTACAAAATTGGTCAGCATTCCACCTGGCCAGCGCTCTGTAACATAAGGCATATTTACTTTGCGAGCATACTCAGCAACGATTTCTTTGCTTTGTTTTTTTGTTCCCACAAAAAGAATTTTCTTTCCAGATTTTGCAACTTGTTTCATTGCTTCTCCGGTTTCTTGAATCTTCGCAATAGTTTTGTAAAGATCAATAATGTGAATTCCGTTTTGCTCCATAAAAATGTAAGGAGCCATGTTTGGATTCCATTTGCGCTTAAGGTGCCCGAAGTGACATCCGGCATCAAGCAGTTCTTCAAATTTTACATTTACCATTTTTTTGTTTTAAAGTTTACATTCCTTTCCTGTTGAAAAAGCAATTGCCGAGTAGCGTTGCGGTAACGATCTCAGCAATTTGGATACTAAACTTAATATCTGAATATTAACGTTTAGAGAATTGAAATCTTTTTCTTGCTTTAGGCCGTCCAGGTTTTTTACGCTCAACCATACGTGGATCTCTGCGCATCAATCCCTGTTCTTTCAATATTGGCCTATATTCTTCATTGAGCTCAACCAATGCTCTTGAAATTGCAAGACGAAGCGCTTCAGCCTGTCCTTTAATTCCACCACCATCGAGGTTGGCTTTAAAATCGAATTTACCTACATTGTCGGTCAAAATAAAAGGTTGCTCAACAACGTAATGCATAATTTCAGTAGTGAAATATTGCTTGTAATCGCGACCGTTTACAATAAATTTACCTGAACCGGACTCAAGTCTCAGTCGGGCAACTGCGGTTTTTCTTCTTCCGAGTGTTAGAGTAACTGACATTATCTTTATTTAATTTCGTTAGCTTTTACTTCTTTCGGTTTCTGAGCTTCTTGATTGTGCTCAGCTTCTGCATAAACATAGAGGTTTCTAAACAGCTCACGTCCCAATTTGTTTTTAGGAAGCATACCTTTAACTGCTTTTTCAACCACAGACTCAGGCTTCTTTTTCATCAACTCTTCAGGAGTAGTGAAACGCTGTCCACCAGGGTAACCTGTATGACGAATATATTGCTTGTCTGTCATTTTATTACCAGTGAGCTTAACTTTAGCAGCATTGATCACAATAACATTATCACCACAATCTGCATGTGGAGTGTAATGAGTTTTATGCTTTCCTCTCAGCATCAAAGCTACATTTGCAGCTAAGCGTCCTAGTACCTGATCCGTTGCATCAACAACTACCCATTGCTTGTTGGCAGTTTCTTTGTTAATTGAAACGGTTTTGTAACTCAAAGTGTTCATTATCTTATGTTTAGTACAGAAAAATACCCCACTTCCAAAATGGGGTTGCAAAAGTACATATTATTTTTAAATTAAACAAAGATATGCACAAAATTGTGTTGAAAATCTAAAGCAGTACACCCAAACACCTGTTAATCAATAAATAAAGAGGTGAATTCGAATTTTAGTCCATCAAATAAACCCTTATCTCCCAACTTCAATTCAGGAATAACCAAAAGTGCCATAAATGCCATCGTCATATAAGGGGCTTTTAATCCACTTCCACATCGGGCAGCAAATTCATTTAAAGCTTTATAAGATGCCGCAATTTCTTCGCCTGGAGCATCGGCCATAAGTCCTCCAATTTCTAATGGAAGATGAATCTTTTCATCACCGGAAACTGCAGCGAGACCGCCTTTGCTTTTAATAACCATATTCAATACCTCAGCAATTTCTTCATCATCAACGCCTACCGCAATGAGGTTATGACTATCGTGAGCAATGCTCGAAGCCAAAGCACCCTTCTTCAAATTGAACCCTTTAATAAAGCCAATGGCAGGAGGATTATTATCGTAACGACTGGCCACTACAATTTTCAAAATATCGCGTTCCGGATCTGAAATAACCATGCCGTTTTCAACTTTCACTTCCACCACAGAAGAGCGGGTTAACAAATCTCCATCTCCGGCTTCAATGACTTTGATTTTAGATTTCTCTGCTTTTAATTCAATGTCTGAGATTTTAATCTTTTGACGAAGAAATTTATTTGGATGATCAGAAAAACCGGCACTAAATGTGGCGCTTCCATTTGCGAAAATACGATCGCCTTTCATGTACGATTCTATCAAACGAAAGTTCTTTAAATCTTCCACCACGATAAAATCGGCAGAATCGCCTTCGCGAAGCAATCCCAAGGGCAATTTATAGTGCAGAACCGGGTTTATAGCGGAAGCCATTAATACATTATATATATCTGCACCATTTTCAAGTGCATGGGTTGCCAATAAATTGATATGTCTTTTCTGTAATTCATCGGGGTGGCAATCGTCGGTGCAAAGCATTACTTCATTTGGGTTACTATCGATCAGCGGCCACAAGGCATCAAAATCACGAGCGGCACTTCCTTCGCGAATCAGCACTTTCACCCCCAGGGCAATTTTTGCACGTGCTTCTTCAATATTGGTACATTCATGATCGGTGGAAATTCCGGCGTCTGCGTATTTTTTCAAATCATCTCCCATAAGTAGCGGAGCATGTCCATCCACCGGTTTTCCTGCAGCAAGAGAGGCTTTTATTTTTGCATGAACCTCTGCATCATCATATATTACACCGGGATAATTCATCATTTCACCGAGATACCAAATGTCTTCACGCTTCATAAGTTCTGCGATTTGCGCAGCATCAATATTTGCACCCGAAGTTTCAAAAGCAGTGGCCGGGACACAAGATGGCGCACTAAAAAAGAACTGCATGGGAACTGTTTTGGCATTTTCAATCATGAAATTAAGCCCCTCTATGCCCATTACATTGGAGATTTCGTGAGGATCGGACACTGTTGCCAGCGTACCGTGTTTCACTGCCATTTCTGCAAAGCGCGCCGGACTCAGCATTGAGCTTTCGATATGCACATGCGAATCGACAAAACCGGGCATAATATAGCGTTCGGGAGCAGACTCCGTTTTTCTAATTTCGGCAATACGTCCGTTATCAATTTGAATTTCACCCGGATATGTGGTGCGAGCAAACACGTCTACTATTTGGCCTTGTATGATCATGATTAAGAGTTTTTACAAAGATAAGAATTTGATTTATGAATTATGAACTCTGATTTATGAATTATGATATGCTTAATTCCTTTAGTCTTACTCTGTGACATTTTTCAATGCATGTGCCAATGGAATGCCAAAAAAAGAGAATACTAATCCAAAAATATTGTATTTTTGATCTATTATGGGCAGGAGCTACAAGTTGCTATCGGTAAGCAAAGCGTATCCAAAGTCTCCGCCATGATTGGCTTGTTATCGTTCCGAGGCACGAGAATCATGGTAAGCTGCGTAGAAACTGCCGCACATGCTTTCCATGACCCTCCATTATCGGGACGATTAAAAGCTCCAAATTTAAACCTGACAGGTTTTTTCATTAGGCTAAGGCGACGGTTCCACGTCGCTTTTGAGTTTTACCTTACTATTTGCTCAGCGACGATGGAATGTCGCCAAGAC
>JAFGWG010000168.1 GCA_016937255.1 Bacteroidales bacterium | reverse complement strand
TCGCGTATCGGCGGACATTGGAATGCAGATTTTCAAATGCGCTAGAGATGGAATGTCAGCAAAGAGAACTCAGAAGGAGTTTAATATGAATCACCCGGGACACAGTCCCGGGAAACCAAAAAAAAGGGAAACAACCCTGAATGGGTTGAATATAAATGATAAATATCAAACTCCTTACACATTTTCAACGCAATTTCTTTGCTCATTCATCGTACCTTTATAAAATTAATAAAACACTGATCATTAAAAAGCATGAAGATCTACATTGAAATACCCGTAAAAAGCAATGCTGAAAAGGTTATACATAACTTTAATATTGATTTGTTCCGCAAACTAAAACCACCCCTAACCTCACTTAAAATTTTACGTTACGATGGCAATCAAAAAGGCGACGAAGTTCATCTAAAAATTGGGGTACTATTTTTCAAATCGACATGGTTTTCCAAAATATCAGATACATGGAATCATGATAAAGAATGGGGTTTTGAAGATCGTGGTATAAAACTTCCGTTATTTCTAAAAAGCTGGAAGCATAAACAT
Organism: Bacteroidales bacterium; assembly: GCA_016937255.1. Classification (GTDB taxonomy): domain Bacteria; phylum Bacteroidota; class Bacteroidia; order Bacteroidales; family DTU049; genus BM518. The sequence continues at coordinate 2,862 of JAFGWG010000168.1, read as the reverse complement.
AGAATTAGTAAGCTAAAAAATAGCTGTATCATTATTGAAGATATTGACTTTGAACCAAAATGGAGAATATTTCGTTCATTGATTCGACATATCTTATATTTGCAATTCAAAACACGTAAGAAAGTTTATCAAAGAGAATTCGGTAAACCATGAGCAAAGAAGAAAGCATATTATTCCTAAGCATGGCATTATTGGCATTTTTAGCCGGGCGTATTCCCTATTTTGGCAAATTCCTTAGGGTGTTTCATACTTTATTTCACGAAGGCGGACACGTTCTTGCTGCGTGGATAAGCGGCGGCGAAGTTTTGCGAATTGAATTATTTCACGATACATCAGGAACCACCATTAGCAAGAGCAGTACTAAATCATCGATGATATTTGTCTCCCTTGCCGGCTATGTTTTTGCCTCATTCACTGCATTTCTCTTTGTTTTTCTATTGTCCATGCAACTCAGCTGGCTTTTGCATGCCATTATCCTAAGCTTAAGTATTGTTTTGCTTTTCAAAGGAGTAAAAAACACTTTTGGAGTTTTCTGGATATTGCTCTTACTCTCAGCTTATTTTGCAATTCTTTTCTTTTATCCAGAAAAATCGTGGATGCTGATTTATGCTTTTAGCGGATTAATGGTTTACGAATCTGTTTTTTCAGCATTTCAAATTCTATTAATTTCAATTGTAAAACCATCTGCAGCAGGCGATGCGAGTAATCTTGCACAAGCTACTGTTTTACCTACTCCAATCTGGGGCATTATCTTCTTTGCACAGGCGCTGACATTCACATGGTTAAGCATACAACTCCTGTTTAAGTGATACAAAGTATAATTACATATTGTATACTAGCAATTGCCGTACTATTGGCTGCATATTTAATATTCAAAAAATATTTCAGCAAGAAAAAGCCCGATGATTGTACTAACTGTGCCGGCGGCGATAAATGCAGTAAATGTCCGCTTAAAGACATGCAAGTCCCCAAGAAAAAAGAATAGAATTGTTCAAATAAATTCTTACTGCAACTATTTTATAAATAATTTTTCGACACTCAGATGACGTATCCTTTTCATCATTCCGTCGTCCATCGAGCATAAACCTCTTACAAAGGCGAATATGGTCACAGAATCGTTGAAAAAGTAGTTTAGCCAAAGACTCCATGACGACCATATTTATATTCCATTGCCTGGTCGACGATGGAGTGATGGCTTCATTCCTCAAGCCTATCGGGTTTTGGACTTTTTCGTCACTCAGAGGACGTATCCTGAGCTTGTCGAAGGGCGTCGAAGAGTGGCAAACAGAAATTCCACGGTCATGCTTCGACAATCTCTACATGACCAGATTTTCAGTATGGTTGAAAAAATTTACTCAATACCAGCAAAATGCTTCATGAACTGAACGCGCTCATAAGCAGCAGGATTGGTGCTTGCTTTATAGCTCATTTTGCCTTTAAAATCTTCAATAGACTTAAAGTTGTGCTTATCCATGTATTCTTCTACGAATTTCAGCATTTCTTCTATAACTTCGAAGCCTTTTTTATAAAGCACTGAAGATAGTTGTACAGTTGTGGCTCCGGCCAAAATCTGTTTTATTATCGCTTCGCCGCTATGCACACCGGTAGATGCGCTAATATCACAACGAACTTTATCGCTCAACAGAGCCACCCATCGCAAAGATGTTGAAAGTTCTGCTCCTGTACTGAATACATTTCCGGCAGTAATCTTGAAATTTTCAATATCAATATCTGGGCTGAAAGTACGATTAAAGAGCACGAGTCCTTTAATATCGGTCCATGACAGCTGAGTCATAAAACGAGCCATGTCGGTAAAATGATAACCCAATTTTATGGCAAGAGGTAATTTGGTTTTTTCTAAAACAGTATCTACAATACCTTTATATTTGCTCTCAATCTCTGCAGCAGTAAGTTTTTCATCTGAAGGAAGTATGAAAATATTAAGTTCCAGCGCATCGGCACCGGCATCTTCAATTTGCTTTGCAAAATCAACCCAGTCTGAAGAACTGATACAGTTGATGCTGGCTATTACCGGAATACTGAGTTTGCTTTTGGCTTCACGAATCAGATCGATATATTTCTCCATCTCATTCATTTCGGTGTACTCACGAATATAATCGTCGGCTTCAGGATAGGCATAAGTATCGTTGTATTGTGCCATATGCTTCATATACTCAAACTTAATTTGCTCTTCGAAAAGCGATTTGAGTACAATAGCGCCAACACCTTTTTGCTCGAGTTCGATTAAATTACTAATATTCTTATTCAAACCGGAACTTCCCGCAATGATGGGGTTCTTTAAGTTGAGTCCCAGATAATTAACAGCAAGCTTGCTCATAATATTTGTTTTTGTTAGGGCAAATATATGAAAATATGATTTACGATTTAATATTTCAAAGCTATGATTTGTGATATTTGTTAGTTTATTAATTACGCATACCAACATTCCATCGTTCGCAGAGAAATATTTTGCTTTTGTGCGGATGTAAAACCTTCGGGTAAAAATCTTCAAACTCTTGCTCCAATGCTTCACACTCTTGCTCCAAACTCACACTTTTATGCGCCTTTTCCGTCTCCGCCCTTTACTTCGCAATGTGAGCCTGTGTATGCAAGCTGCGTTTCCAGAGCTTCCGCTGGTCGCTTGTTCACGCAGTGCATAAATAAAATTCTTTACACTCAAATCTCATGCTCACACTGATACGGTATCGGGCTCCGCCGGGGCGTGGGCATTTCATTCACTCTCGCTTTCACTCTTGTCTGTGCATTTCCATGCGCGCAAACCTCCAAGGTGGGGTGTTAAAAATCAAGATAATTACATTTTTTTTCTTCATCCCATATTCATGGCATTGCGTCTCTTTTTTA
>JAFGWG010000167.1 GCA_016937255.1 Bacteroidales bacterium | reverse complement strand
TGCATCTGCAATAATTTATCAATCAGTGTAATTTGTGTTAATCTGTGTTTAAAAAAGTCTAGAACATAAAAGCCTTATTTCATATTGATTATTGAGAACACAGATTATTTACAAGGTCAAATGATTTTTAAGGTGCTGCCTTCGTTTGGCTCAGGGCTATGCATGAGCTCGACACTCTGTGTTTCGGTTCCTCAGATTATATCTATCGATGACATCTGCGTACTCACGCCTTGTGTGACAGGTCTGCGGATAAAAAATAAATTCATTTGCCCTCCCCATCCATTTTTCGTACATTTGCACAAAATTCTATATATGAGAGGTTTAAATAAAGTATTGCTGATTGGTAATCTGGGGAAAGATCCCGACGTTCAAGTCTTCGAATCAGGTACAAAAAAAGCAGCTTTTTCATTGGCTACTACTGAGCGTTATCGCGATCGCAACGGTGTAGATCAGAGTGTAACCGAATGGCATAATATTGTTGTTTGGGGACCACAAGCCGATGTAGTAGAGAAATATTTGAAAAAAGGTGCGCCAATTTATCTGGAAGGCAAAATTCGTACCCGTGAATATGAAGCTTCTGATGGTCAAAAAAGACGTATTACAGAGGTTATTGCCAATAATTTTCTTATGCTAGGTGGCCGTCCTGATGGTGAATTTACCCAATCACCAGCTGCAGATATTAATGCCGCAAGCAATGAGAATGTTCCCAATATTGACTCACCATTGGATGACCCAAAAGATGATCTCCCATTTTAATTTCAATACATCTCGCTGATGGATTTTTCTTTGTTATTTGATGATGAACCCGGGTCTTTGCTGAGCTTAATTTATGTTTTGGGACCTTTATTTTTATTGCTTTTTGCATTTATTCGTTTAGCTGAAGCGGCTTTTGTTAGAATTCCATCTTCATTTATCGATCATATTGAAAAGCCAAAACCAACCGATTACCGCGTAGACGATTGGCTCGACAAACCCGCCTCTGTTTTGGTGTCATTTTCGGTACTAAAATATTTGTTTTTGCTCGGATTTGTTTTCTGCCTATATGTTTATGTTTGGCATTTGGGACTGGTTGATAGCTTTATGCTCGTTATGATCATTAGTGTACCGCTTGCATTTTTATTGCTTTGGATTTTTGGAGAGATTATTCCCTCCCTCTTTGTAAAATCTAATCCCTTAAATTCGTTGCGGCTGAGTTTTTTCCTTGTTATTCCAACAAAAGTATTGCTCGATGTTTTTCGCTTTCTATTGCCACTTTCCTATGCGCGGCATGAAAAGCGTCTTCCAAGAAAAGAAACCATTTCCATTTCTGACATTAGTGATGTAATTGAAAATTCTTCGGATGAACCCGAAGAGGCAACTGAAAAACGTCTCATAAAAGGAGTTCTTAGTTTTAGCGATTTGGAAGTGAAAGAAATTATGCGTAGTCGAATCGATGTCGTGGGTATACATGTCGATACTTCCTTTGGCGAAATGATAAGGCAAATTATGGATGCAGGATATAGTCGCTACCCGGTATATGGTGAAGGATTAGATGATATAAAAGGCGTTTTATATCTCAAAGATATTCTTGAGTTCGTTAAGGAAAAAGATGACTATAAATGGCAACAGCATTTGCGTTCAGCTTTCTTTGTGCCTGAAAACCTCAAAATCACCCAACTGCTTCTCGATTTTCAGACCAAAAAAATTCACATGGCTGTTATTGTTGATGAATATGGTGGAACCAGTGGTATTGTTACGTTGGAAGATATTCTAGAGGAAATTGTTGGCGAAATCAACGACGAGCACGACTCTGAAAGTGATGAGGTTTTGGCTAAAAAAGTTAGCGATAATGAATATATCTTTGATAGTAAAATTTCGCTGATTGACTTTTCTAAGTTTACAGGATTAGATCCCGATATTTTTGAAGAATATGAGAGCGAAGCTGAAACCATAGCCGGAATTATTTTACTGGTGAATGGTAATTTCCCAACAAAGGGCCAACATATTCAATACAAAAATCTTGAATTTATCGTTCTGTCTATGGATAATCGTCGGATTAAGAACATAAAAGTGATAATTAATGAAGCCTCTGATGAAGAATAGTCTTTTGCTCATAATGCTGTTTCTGCTTTTTGCTTCGTGCGGAACCAATATTGATTCGGAATATCCCAAGCCTCGCGGATATTTCAGAATTGATTTGCCCGAGAAAGAATATATTGACTTCGATACCACATACCCTTTTTCATTTCGCTATCCCGCATATGCCGAGGTGGTGCCCGACAATAATCCGGGTTCAGAACCCTATTGGATTAATTTGTATTACCCTACCTTAAATGGTATGCTCAGTTTTAGCTATAAGAAAATTGAAAATAACTTATACCAGTTAAGTGAAGAGTCTCGCGAATTTGCCAATAAGCATATTATTAAAGCCAATGAAATTCGAGAACACCGGGTAGAATATCCCGATCATAATGTGTATGGATTAGTTTGGGAAATTGAAGGTTCAAACACCGCCTCCCCATATCAGTTTTATGTTTGCGACAGCACCACACATTTCATTCGCGCCGCCCTTTATTTCAATCACATTCCCAATAACGACAGCATCGCCCCCATCATTCAGCGTGTAAAAGAAGATATGGATACGCTTATGAGTAGCTTGAGGTGGAGTTATTGATGAACTTCTGTTTCATTTAGTCGATGGTTTTTTTCTTAATTGATTAACTTCAGAGGTCTTAAAGTCTTCGTAATTCTATTCACTGTTTATTATCTGGTTGAAAAGTTTCCTTAATTCATTACATAATTATTCCTATTTTCGTTCCTCAAACTATAATACAATGGTAAAAATATTTGACTTAGAATCTAATCAGCTTTTGGCTGAATTGAATGACGAAGAATTTCAGCACCTCGCCGATATTCTCGAAGAAGAATCACTCGAAGACGATGATTATTATATAAACATTGCCGATGTAGAGTTTCTGGCCGAGACCGGCAAAAGCCCCAGCCTGGTTGATAAACTTAATAAAATCCTTGATGGTCGCGAGGACCGTGAGATTAAATTCGTGCGTGCTGAGTAGTATTTGATTTATTGTGTATTCTGTTCTTTACTGTATCCAGCATTTTGCATGGGTAGTAATCTATTGTCACTAAATTGGTGATCTATTATACTCGCCTTTGCGAGAAACCATCCGTGGCAAAAAAGAAGTACGATACAAAACAATCTGCGGCACAAGAGATGTCGAAGTCGTCTCGCAGTGTATCCGTCAAAATTGAAGTACGATACCATGAAATCCTAATAATCTGTGTAATCTGTGTTCCAAAAACCTCCGCGTCCTATTCCTTCGTGCCCTTATATGTTTGTATTTTCAAAAAATAACAACGTAAATTTGGCATGAGGGGGATTGTGTAAAAGCACATAGATGCTGTCACTAAGAATCCCCCGCTGTCAAATCCAATACGTGGTATATCTTAGTGGGAAACCTTCTCACCAATCACCAAGTCAAAGAAGTTTTCCTATACACCAGCGTAGCGTGGTGTTTACAACATCTGCGTGA
>JAFGWG010000166.1 GCA_016937255.1 Bacteroidales bacterium | reverse complement strand
TTTCTTTTAAATCTCTTACTCGTGTGGAGTAGACCACTACACATTCTAAAATAATTCTTTCAAGCCGTTCAAAAGAGCGGCTTTTTTATGTTTTGTCGGTTCTGTTACCGTTAGAATCTTATACCAAGCTGTGTTTATAAGGAATATATTCAATTGTGAACTTCTATCAGGTATAATGCCGATGCAGTGAAAAAACAATTTCAAAAACAATATGATCTTGAAACAGACTATTCCAGAAACGAAGAGAAGCAAAAGGAGTGGACAGAAAAAGTAAATGCTTTGCTAAAAGAGCTGGAAGAATATGCGGAGCCGGTAGATTATTAGAGAATTACAGGAGAACTATTAATATAATATTAAAAGCCGTTCGTAAGGGTAGTGTTCCAAATTGCACCTGAACAAGAATAAAAAAAAAGATATACAAGCCGTTCGCAAGAGCGGTTTTTTTACCTCCCAATATTCTCTTCAAAGAAGCTCCGCCCATAGTGCTTTCCCACTCTTTCCCATTAAGCGGTACATTATAATTATATCACATATAAATATATAAAATAACCTAACAATACGTATTAACAGACATAACCGCAACCACCCCAAAACCAGCCACACCCCCAACCACCTTACCCCCACAAAGAGGCGGCAGCCTCTGCCTATGCACAGAGCTTAGTCATCAAATATCTGCTCTGTCGCATAATACATATTTCATATCAATTTTAAATTGAATAATGAAAAAGTTATTTTTGTAAGAAAATGGGTTCAATATTATGAGTAGTATAAAACTGTTTGAGAGCAAGCAAATAAGAACTATTTGGAATGAAAGCGACCAAAAATGGTATTTTGTAGTTGCTGATGTTGTTCAAGTATTGACTGATACTCCAAATCCAACAGATTATTTAAAAAAAATGAGGAAGCGAGATGAGCAGCTTTCTCAAGGGTGGGGACAAATTGTCACCCCCCTTTTAGTGGAAACAGCGGGTGGAAAACAAAAACTGAATTGTGCTAATGCTCAAGGACTTTTAAGAATAATTCAATCAATACCATCTCCGAAAGCAGAGCCTTTTAAATTATGGTTAGCTAAAGTTGGCTCAGAAAGACTTGAAGAAATTGAAAATCCGGAATTGGCAACTCAAAGAACCAGAGAGTTATACAAACTAAAAGGATATTCTGACGATTGGATTGAAAAACGTATGCGTAGTATCGCTATTCGTGAAGAATTAACAGATGAATGGAAAAACAGAGGAATAAAAGAACAAATTGAATACTCAATTTTAACAGCAGAAATCTCAAAAGCAACCTTTGGTTTAACACCATCAGAATATAAAAGGCTGAAAGGGCTCAAAAGTCAAAATTTAAGAGACCACATGACTGACCTTGAATTGATTTTCTCCATGTTAGGTGAAGCATCGACAAAAGAAATAGTTTTAAATACTAATCCTACAGGATTTGTTGAAAACAAAAAAGTAGCGAAAGCAGGTGGAAAAATTGCAGGTGATGCCAGGAAACAACTTGAAATTAAATCCGGGAAAAAAGTAGTGTCGCCTAAGAATTATTTACCTGAATCTCGAAAGAAAAGAATCAACAAAAAAGACGAGGAGTAAAACGCTAATAGGCAACAATGGTTTAGTATAATGCAGACTATTAAAATATTAGTTTTCCTTCTTGTTTCAATACAGCTACCTTTAGGAAGTTTTTGTTGGCTAAGGGGTTGGTTTAAATTTTGGCCACCCCCGCTGCTGCACGGACCGATAGGTATCGGGAAGCAAAACATATCGCCTAGCAAAAAACCACAAAGCCAAATAAAAAGATACAAGCCGTTCGTAAGAGCGGTTTTTTCCGCCCGGCGCGCCCGTCAGCCATTTGTAAACATTTGCAAGCGGCGGGCACGGTTTTGAAGCACGATTTTGAGGCACTTTCCTGTTGCTATTTTGGCTCTGTGGCTCGTTTTTCTGCCACAAAACCTGACAGGTTTTTATACTGCAAATTTGATTAGAATTTCGTCGGCAAGTCTGAGGTGCGGCGGGCGAAGAAGCGAGGCAGGCAAAGTCATCCGCTGACTGCAGCAAAGGCTTGCAGGGCTGGGAGGTCATCGGATGACTAAAGGGCATGCTTTTCTTAGTTGACGCTCCGGGTTCACGTAGTGTAACCACGCGTGATGCCCGAAGGTCAATGGTATTACTTATGTTATTTCACCACAACTTTAAGGGAAGAAACAATTTCGAGTGCTGTAGTATGGCCGCCTAAATCTGTAAATAACTGACCATTGCTTCCATCAAAATGACCATGACCAATCACCTTCATAGAATAGACGTTTTTCAGATTCGCATGATCAACAATTTCAGATTCATATATAAGCGACGGCTGTGCAGATGCAGTATAATTTCTATCCCCCGAAAAGCGTGTGCTGGTCCAGAATTCATTAAAATCAAAACTTTGATTAATTTCCAGCATGACTTTAAACGGGCTGTTAAGAATCTGATCAGCTTTAGTCTTCAGAGTAAAATTATCCTGAGGAGTAGGCCCGGTATATGCATCAGGAATTGGCGTATCAGGGGTTGGGACATAAAGCCCGTCTGCTTCTTGTACATTACGTTTCCTTGCCCAATATGGAAGAGCTGAGGGTCTTCTCAAAGGACCCGGCAACCATTTCCCCGAAGTGGAATCGCCATGTTGAAAAATACCTTTGGCAATAGATTCACTCACATATAGTGTTTGAATATATCCCCCATCTTCAGTTTCAAGCCAAATAGCCAATAGTGGATGGCTATGCGCTTTGCCTTTTTTGAACTCAAGTTCAATCTTAGAACCTACTCCCTGAGCGTTGGTAATAATAAGCATCGGCTCTTCTCCGGATTTCCCACCCGGCTTGCAGGCTGTTAAAGCCAGAACAAAAATCACAATCAATAAAAATATGTTTTTCATAGTCTTTTCTTAAAATTCAACAATAATTCCAATGGTCGGCACAATTGAGCCACCAACATTTTCCAAACTTTTCATGGTATATCTTTGACTATCCAAAGGATCACTCGGGTTTTCAATGATATAATTTCCATCTACATCGCTTGCAGGAAGGTAAGTATCCTGCCCTTTATACTTAAAATTATAGAAATTCTGAATATCCATATAAAGGTTTAGACTCCATTTATCGAAAAAATACTCTTTATCAACCCTAAAATCTAGCTGATGAAAAGAAGTTAGTCGCTGTGAGTTATACTGCGAATAATCGAGATAAGGTCTTCCTTGAATATTCCATGCCTGCACAAGTGAGCTGGTATATTCATCATAAGGAGTATAGGGTGCACCGCCCGAATATTTCCATTTCAATCCAATCGTCCAATTGCGCTTTAATTTTCTAGAAACTAAAGCATTAATAATATTACGTGCATCCCATGCAGAAGGGATATATTCATCGGTAAATCCGGTAAACTCACTACGCACATGAGTAAAAGTTAACAACAATGTCATTTTATCTAATATTTTTTTGCGATAGAGCACTTCAAACCCGTACGCACGTCCCTCACCAATTGATAAAACCGGCTCATCGCCAACAACACCAAAATCACCCCCTTTATTGGCTAAACTTATTGAATCGCGGATAGAAACGGGATAATGTCCATAATCCTTATAGAACCCTTCTAAACTAAATTTACTGGTGGCATCTGGAAGAAATTCGATTCCGACAATATAGTGAGTAACCCCTATATATTTCAAATCATTAAATCGATTAACAAGTACTCCGCCTTCTGTATAGCCCAGAGTAGTGTATGCTGGCAGCTGCTTATAGTGACCAACGCTGGCATTCAGGAACCAACGCTCATTTAAGCCATAGCTCAACGAGATTCTGGGCGAGAGCTGATTCAGAGGATTTTTCATTTCATCGGAATATGTGTTTCCATCAAATCGGAAACCTGCAGTTACTCCAAGTCGATCTTTCCATATTTTTCCACTTATCTGACTAAAAACTCCATATTTATAAAACTCCAAACCACTCTGATAATTAATTACCTGCGAGGTTCCATTCAAAAACAATTTCTGATAAGTACTATTGGAATACTTCACATATTCAGCAGAGAATCCTGAAAGCAGTCTCCATGAGCTAAGAAAATTGATATGCTCGTAGCGAAACTTATTTTCAATTTCATCTGAAGAATAATCCTGAATTTTTAATGAATCAACCTCCTGATTATTCTCATATTTGTAAGACTTGTTTCTGAACATATTACGACTAAGAATGTAATTATCGTACCCATTGTCTCTAAAATGCCTGTACACCCCACCAATAGTATAATTCCATTGGTCGGTTTCCGGAAGATAGCTTAATATATATCGCTGCTCCTCTGTTTCATTCCGTTCGAGGTTAAGCCTATTTTTATCTAAAGCCCCGATACTGATAATACTCAATTGATTTTTATCGTTCAAATTCAATTTATATTTCAACATATAATCATCGTAAGTAGGGAGGAATGGCAAGCCAAGAGCCTGAAAGAGGAATTGCAAGTATGAACGGCGATAACTAAACAGCAAGCCACTTTTATCGCTTATAGGGCCATTAAATGAGAGTCCAAAATCTGAAGCACCAAGTACAACACGTTTTTCAGATTTATCTTTATTGGGTGAAATAAGAGACATATTTAAAACCGAGCTCATTGCATTTCCATGATTAACCTGAAAAGAGCCTGTATAAAAATCTACTTCTCGAAGAAAATCGGCATTTACGATACTGGCAGGTCCGCCCGAAGCGCCCTGAGTAGCAAAATGATTTAAGTTGGGAAATTCAATTCCATCCAAAAAGAATCTGTTTTCATTCGACCCACCGCCACGAACAATTAAATCGTTTCGCTGCACCGGTGTTTGCCCAACACCAGGAAATGATTGAACAACCTTTGAAATATCGCGATTTCCACCCGGGTTTTTCTCAATTTCTGAAACCCCAATACTTTGCATTGCAACCGGGCTTTCAATATTTCGAGCGAATATTTTATTTGTAATGGTTACTGTTGACAATATAGTGCTTTTCTCTTTCATGAAGATTTCAATAAACTTCTCGTTGGCATTGGTTACCTGAAATTCTTCAGAAATATATTGTTCGTAACCTACAGAACTTGCTTGTAGTCGAACAAAACCCACTGGCACGCCCGTAATAATAAAGTTTCCTTCAAAATCAGAAGTAGCACCAATTTGTGTTCCATTAATAATAATATTGGTAAAAGGAAGGGCTTCATTATTTTTCTCGTCCTTCACTACACCTTTGATTGTACCATTCTGTGCAAAAACAGCTATACTCAAAAGTGAAACTATAGTAAATACAAAACTTCTCATATCTTCAAGTATTTTAGGCAAAAATACAATACTTCTTTAGCAAATTTGCTAAATTATGTTTAATATCATATCAAAACAATTAAACACAATTCCAACGATCTTTTGTTTATAACTTTACACAAAATAACGGACAAAACGAAACAAATTAAAAAAATATTCGTACTTTTGTACTATAAACGAACAAAGTTTAATTAAATTCTCGTGTTATGAAAAAACTCATTCTTACTGTTGTTGTGGCATTTAGCGTTATAGCTGCTGCTAATGCACAAGATTTGCAAAGCAAAAAAGGCTTTACAATTCTCCCAGAAGCCGGTGACATTGTTATTGGTTTCAATGCCGTTCCTGTTGTTGATTTCTTTTTAAATGTAAGCAACATTATGGTAAATACCGGACAAACTTCACAGCATCCTGGTTATGTACCTGGATTTGGTCAGGTATTGGTTGGAAAATACTATCTGGAAGATGATCAAGCTGCACGTTTCAAAGTAGCTATCAACACAGGAAGTGCCAAAACAAGTACTTTCTTTGACGATCCAGAGGATGTATTCAATGGCGTTGCCGATCCTGGTGAAATCGAAGATGTAAATGTTATTAAAAACATGAACATCATTCTTGGTGGTGGTCTTGAGTTCCGTCGTGGACACAACCGTCTTCAAGGTTTCTATGGTGGTGAAGTTCTTCTTGGATTTGCTTCAAACTCAGTTAAAAACACTTGGGCTGTTGAAATGAACACAACTTCTATAACCAATGGTTATACAAACGGTGACGGTTCAGCTCTTTCTGGACGTATCCTTGAGCAGAAAAGCGGTATGGGCATCACTTTTGGTCTCCGTGGTTTTGGTGGCGTTGAGTATTTCTTCGCTCCTAAAATTTCTGTTGCTGCTGAATTTGGATGGGGATTTGGTATGACTACCAACCCACGTGGGTCTGCTACAGTTGAAAGCTGGGATGCCGCCAATTCAGTTGCTGAAGAAATCACAGCTGAAGGCGCAAATGGTGGTAGCGGAATGGGCTTCCAGGTTGACAATGGTGTTAGCCAGGTATTACTGCCTTCTGCAGCACTTACCATGTTGTTCCATTTCTAAGTAATAAAGACATCTATTATAAAAGAGGTTGATTTCGGTCAACCTCTTTTTTTTATGTTATTTTTGCCGTTCCAATAGCAAATATGATTTTTTCAGGTTTTATAAAAGCAGTCAAAAAGACCATTGAGGATACTCAACTCAATAGATCGTCGGGAAAAAGTGTTAGCAAGAAAACCCTAATTGTCATATTCTCTGTTTCTGTATCACTACTTTTAATAGAATATATAGGGAAATATCCCGGACATCTTATTTTAAAAGATATAGCTAAGAGCTTGGGGATGGATTCATTTCACGATTTCCTAGTGAAATACCTTGAGGATTCTACCAATTATAGATTGTATAAACTGGCATACTGGGTAAGCATTATCTTTATTTCATACTTCATTATTCCCATTATTATTATTAAAGTAGGTTTCAAGGAAAAGCTAAAAGACTATGGATTACAATGGGGCAGCTTTTTAAAAGACTCGTGGATATATCTGGTTATGCTTGGTATTATGTTTCCCCTCGTCTATTATGCTAGCGGAACGGAGAGCTTTCAACTCAGATACCCGTTTTATACACCTGCAACCGACGAGAGTTTGTGGCCAAACTTCTGGATATGGCAAGGTTTGTATTTAGTACAGTTTTTTGCACTCGAATTCTTCTTTAGAGGATTTATGGTACATGGTCTTAAAAAAGAAGTTGGCTTCTATGCAGTTTTCATTATGACCATTCCTTATTGTATGATTCACTTTGGGAAGCCCATGGGCGAAACTTTTGCAGCTATTTTTGCCGGAATTGCTCTTGGCACAATGAGTTTAAAAAGCCGAAGTATTGCACTTGGGGTTTTTCTACATTATTCGGTAGCTATCACTATGGATTTTGCTGCGCTTTGGAAGGAAGGTTTTTTTGGGTAAATATCCCACAAAGACCACAGAGAGCACTAAGAAGGAAGAACACAAAGGGTTTTGAAGTGAAATTGAAAAAGGAGAAAAGTCATAAGTATGGCTCCCACAAAGCACACGGAGTCCACTAAGAACTAAGGGCACTAAGGATTTTTATTCCCCACAAAGCACACGGAGTCCACTAAGAATTAAGGGCACTAAGGATTTTGAAGTGAAATTGAAAAAGGAGAAAAGTCATAAGTATGGCTCCCACAAAGCACACAGAGTCCACTAAGAACTAAGGGCACTAAGGATTTTTTATTCCCCACAAGCACACAAAGAGCACTAGTAATTTGAATTTACTCGTCAAGGGCTCCCATAATCTTGCGGCTGATTCCATTTTTGATCAGGCGTTCATTGAAATTTATTAGTAAGCCTAATTTCAATCCTGATAAAGTAAGATAGGTAAGCAATTGTTTATGATGTACTTTATCGATAGCCTCAACTGATTTTATCTCGATGATTAGCTTTTTTTCAATAATTATATCTGCTCTGAAACCAACACCCAAATCAGCTCCATCATAAAATGCCTTAATCGGAACCTGTGTTTCAAATTCTACTCCTTGTTTGCTAAGCTCATATGCAAATGCCTTTTCGTAAACACTCTCAAGTAATCCGGGACCAAGACCAGTATGAATCTTATATGCGATATCAACTGCTATTTCTGATAATTAATTCTCTGTCATAAGATCGATCTTTGTGTTCTTAATTCTTAGTGGACTCTGTGGTCTTTGTGGGAAACTACCTGATAAACACTTTCCAATTTTTCTTCCATTCCCAACAATCCATCAATCCAATGAATTTTTATTCCACGTTTTTCCATCCTGCGAAACCATGTCATTTGGCGTTTTGCAAAGCGATGAATAGCTGTTTCAAGCCCTGAGAACATTTCATCGTATGTCAGTTCACCAAGAATGTATTGAGACAGAAATCGATACTCCAGCCCGAGTTTGAAAAGCCATTTCTTATCCACACCTGATTTTAGCAATTGCTCCGTTTCTTCAATCATTCCTTCATCAAGTCGTGTTTTTAATCGTGTACTGATTCGGCTTCGCACAATTTCGCGCGGCATATCAATTCCAAAAACAATTGGTTTTTTTATTGAATAATCTAAAATATCAGGATTTTCTTTTGGCTTGCTCAATTCGGTTTCCAGCATACGCATTACACGATGACGGTTGTTACGATCTTCATCGGTAAGTCCGGGATGAAATTTATCAAGACGATTTGCCAATTCTTCTGTGCTAAGTTTTTCGAGCTCTGCGCGAAGACCTTCATCAGGCTCCACCGGATTAAACGGATAGTTCAATAAAAAAGACTCGATGTACAAACCTGTTCCACCACAAATCAATGGCATCTTTTTCCGATTCTGAATATCCAAGCAAGTCTTTAGTGCATCCCGTTGAAACTGCCATGCATTATAGTCCTGCCCGGGATCGAGAATATCAATCAAATGGTACGGAATGTTTTGACCTTTTACAGTGTATTCCTCCAAATCTTTTCCTGTACCAATGTCCAGTCCTCGATAAACCTGTCGACTGTCAGCACCAATTATTTCAGCATTTGCTTTTACAGCTAATTGCACAGCCAGATTTGTTTTCCCGCAAGCGGTAGGGCCTAAAATCACTATTAAATCATGTATTTCCATATTGGATGCAGTTTTTGGCTTTTAAGCTCCGAAAACTCATCATGCTTTTTCTTCAACGCTTCACTTTCCATAGCGAACAAAAAATCTCTCATAATGAGATAATCATAGACTGTTGAGCTTTCAAAACTAAAATTCCCGATTGGCAATTTTGGGGTGTATTGTTTACAAAATCGCACAAGGTTTTCAGAATCACTGTATTCCCCAGAGTGAAGCCGTTTCAAAGTCTGCAAAATGGCGAGCGAATCGGCTTTTTCATGACATGCATGGATGAATCTTTCCTTTACCGGATGATTTTTACGGAGCTTTTCAAGAGAGATATCAGGAAAAACACTCAAAATACGATCTTTTGCAGCTTCATCTCCGTCAAAATACGCTGAAAATGCCTGATTTGCATCTGCAATGCGGTCATAAGCTTCCATATCGTAAAAGATATACCGACTCCAATCACCCTGAATGCCATAAGCTACGGCCGTTCCCGTACCAAAAATCACACGGTCAGATGCACGGGGAGAGGGGTTTACAGTCGTATCACACCACGGAATTAAAGCGCCTGTTTTTCGCAACTGCATCATGAAATAAAAATCCTCGCCGGATACTTTTGGAGCCAATCCACCAATACGCTTATACGCCTTAACAGTGCAAGCCATTGCCGACCCAATTGCGGTATATGCGTACGGACTTCCAATACGTATCAAATTCAGCAAATAATACCGCATGTACATCTCGTAGCGCAAAATGGCCTTTTTTTCTACATCTGAACCATCGGGCATGTGATAAAACGGAATACTCAATGCACCGGCCTGAGGAAAATCGGTAAACAATTGCCTCACTTTCTCAATATGATCTTCAAAAAACATGGTATCGGCATCGGTGCTAAGGATGATATCCTCATCGCGGGCAGATTCTATTGCAAGATCCATCGCTTCGCGCCGCGCCTGCCCCACTCCCTGATCTTTCAATTTCCAGCCTTTCCCTTTCGATGAACGATCGATAATATGAACCGGAAAAAGCGCTGTTTTGGCAAAATCCTCAAGCATTTCCATACTAATGGCATTATCGAGACAAATCTGCCGTTTATTGATATCGAGCCAAAAGCTTTCGGGCTGATTTACAATAAAAATCACTGAAAAATTCTTTGCGGTTTGTGCCTTCAAATTTAAAAGCAGAAGCGGCAAATTTTCTGCCTCGTACATGACCGGTATGACGAGAAAAACATGCATTATTGATGACGTAAAGCTTTGGCGGGATGAATTCTGCGAACAATAAGTGCTGGTAGCAGCATTGCCAAAAATGCAATGGCAAAAACACCGAGGTTTACCGTGATGATATACATGGGCTTAAGCAATACCGGCACGTATGAAACATAATACATTTCCTGATCGAGTGGAATAATATGCAAAAACTGCTGCAATAAGATCAAGCCGATACCGGCCAGGTTTCCAAAAACAATTCCTTTCAAAAGCAATTGCAGGCTATGCCACACAAATATTTTTCGCACAAAAGCATTATTTGCCCCCATAGATTTCAGTACGCCAATCATTGGAATTCGCTCCAGAATGAGCATCAGAATAATGCTGATTACATTAATAATAGCCACCAGTGTCATAAGCACCAGAATGATTAAGACATTGGTATCGAGCAACATAAGCCAGTCGAAAAACTGTATTTGCCGCGTCATAATATCCTGAGCATCCAGATCGTAATAAATTGTGTTTAGTACTTTTGGGTAAGCTGTTTCCAACTGGTCGAAATCGTGCAGCATTACTTCATAGCCACTCACCAGCGAATCGCCCCAGCGATTGATTTGCTGCAAATGGCGCATATCGCTTAGTGCATAGACATTATCGAACTCCACCATGCCTGTATTATAAATTCCGCAAACATTGTATTTGCGTCCGCGGGGCTGAGATTCGCCCTGCATGATATAATACACCCGAACCGGGCTATCGATATCGAGGTGCAGCAAACGGGCCATCATTTGCGAAATCAGAATTTCATTGCTTATATCGCCCGTCAATTGCGGAATTTCTCCCTTAACAAGATTATGCTTAAAAAACGTCCAGTCAAAATCTGCATCTACGCCTTTCATAACAATGCCGTGGATATTGGAATCGGTTTTTACCAGTGCTCCTTTTTCGATGAACGGAAAAACGCTTTCCACTTCTTCAATGGATTTTACAGCCTCAATATCTTCTCGTCCAGCATTCATAGGGCTTTGCTCCAGCGACATATTGGTATCGAACGGACGAATCTGAATATGAGAGCCGAAGCCAATGATTTTCTCACGTACTTCTTTCTGAAAACCACGAACAATAGCGAAAGAAATAAGGATAATAGCAATACTCAGGGCAATGCTAAATACCGAGACGCGGATTACCGGCCTGGTAACCTGCTTTTCTTTTCTGCCGGAAAGGCGGCGTGCTATATACGACGGAACATTCAAATTATGGCCTTTCTGCAAAAATAAGGTAATTCGGCGACATAAACATACCGGGCATGCAGTTGAACACCACGCAAAAAAGACAAAAAATAAGATTTTAATGTATCTTTGTTACCAATCAAAGCATATTTCCATGAACTTCAATTCTTTCTTACGGATCAATCAGATTATTGCTTTTGCAGCGATGGCTAGTGTGATCATAATATCATTCGTTATGTATTATCTCATGTCAACAATGACATATACAGAAGATGAATTTATATTGGGCGAGATATTCCTTATTGTAAATGTTGCGGTAATTGCTCTTTCTTTTGTATTGACAAGATTTTTAAAAGGGAAAATAGTTGATGCTACTAAAAACGCTCCACTGCTAATGCGCTTTACAGCTTTTCGTATTCACCTGATACTTTGTATTGCTTTTTACGAAATGGCCGGGATAATGGCGGGGGTTTTTATGTATATCAGCGGCAGAATCGAGTTTCTTATCATTTCACTGGCTGCACTTTTGCTGATTTTCATGCATTTTCCCAATCGCATGAAGGTTAAAACATCGCTTGGGTTAAGCGATCGCGAACTCATTGAAGGGCTGGATTAAGGAGGGAAATCAATGGAACTTGCACAAATCATTTTTATACTTATCGTTGCATTTCTTGTTTTCGACTTCATGCTCGATAATGTTTTGTCATTTTTAAATATGCGAAACTGGAAAACCGAGGTTCATCCGCGCATGAAAGACCATTATCCGGAAGAAAAATACCAACGGGCACGCGAGTATGCCGGAGAAAAACGCAAACTTGGACTTGCTGCCACTACCATGAATGTTGCCATCATCATCATTATGCTTTTTGCCGGTGGATTTGCATTGGTGGATGAAAAAATTGCCGAAAATATTTCTAATCCCATCTGGCAGAGCATTATCTTTTTTGGAATACTGGGTTTTGCATCCGATATTCTTAATCTGCCCTTCGCTCATCATTCTGTTTTTGTAATCGAAGAAAAATACGGTTTTAACCGCTCCACCAAAGGCACTTTCTGGGGCGATAAATTCAAAAGCTGGTTTTTGGCCGCATTTATTGGCGGAGGTTTGTTCTGGATCATCATTAAAATTTACTTCTGGATTCCCGAGTATTTCTGGCTCATCACCTGGGGGGTAATAACGTTTTTCATGCTTTTTATGACGCTTTTCTACTCCAACCTCATTGTTCCGATGTTTAATAAACAAAAACCACTGGAAGAAGGCGAACTCAGAGATGAAATTGAGGCATTTGCCCGAAAAAACAATTTCAAACTCGATAATATTTTTGTAATAGACGGCAGCAAACGCAGCACCAAAGCCAATGCATATTTTACCGGTCTTGGGCCTAAGAAACGTATTGTTTTATACGACACTTTAATTGCACAACATTCTTACAAAGAACTCGTGGCTATTCTGGCCCATGAGATTGGACATTATAAAAAGAAACACTCTTTGAGCGGTTTTATCATCAGTACTTTGCAGATAGGGCTTATGCTGTTTCTTTTCAATTATATTGCAACGGAACCCGCTGTGCCTGCAGCCCTGGGAATGAATCCAAGTTTTCATGCTTCCTTATTGGTTTTTGGCATGTTACTGAGTCCGGTAAACCATATTTTGAGCATGTTAGGTAATGTATTATCCAGAAAACATGAATTTCAGGCCGACCGATATGCATTTGAAAAAACAAGAAGTGATGATCTGGGCAATGCGTTGATCAAACTTTCTGTTGAAAATCTGAGCAACCTAACCCCGCATCCATTGTATGTGTATATGCATTACAGCCACCCGCCGTTGATACAAAGATTGGAAGCGCTGGATCGGTTGATGGATGCAGAAAAGAGAGGTAATGTTGAAAACTAAGGATGTTTTTAACCCGAAATGGGCATTTATTTCTATTGAAAAACAAGGCACTACAGGTGTAGGAACAGTGTATGTTTTATAGGGCTCATAAAGGACTCAATAGTTAATAAACAATGGGCTCACAAAAGATGCCAAAGTTCAATTAGTAAATGCAAGAAATAAAATTCTGGATATTAGCCAAGGGTTTTATAGTACAAACTTTACCTACGGGCCAGACGATATGCGCCGCAAAATGGAGGTACACGAGTTTCATAATCTTGTTTCTACGCGCTATTATCAGGGTGCGTACGAAGAAGAAGTTTTTGCAAACGGCAATATCAAAAAAACTCACTATATTAGCTCTCCCAACGGAATTGTAGCCATGCGAAAAACAGTAAACGGAACTTCTCAAATGTATTATGTGCTTACCGATTACCTCGGAAGCATAGATGCTGTTGTTCCAGCAGTGAGTGGTGTCCTTCCGGTTGTTGAGTATTATAGCTACGATGCGTGGGGCAATCGCAGAGACCCAGGTGATTGGACACTTCCTGAAACCCGCACTACATATATTACAGATAGAGGTTACACCGGTCACGAAATGCTCGATGAGTTTGGGTTAATCAATGCAAACGGAAGAATATACGAGCCCTCTACCGGTAGATTTTTAAGCCCTGACAACTATGTTCAATCACCGGATTATAGCCAGAGTTTTAACAGGTATGCATACGGATTTAATAACCCGATGATGTTTACTGACCCGGATGGTGAATTAGCTTGGTTTGTGCCGGTGATTATTGGAGCTGTTGCGGGATTTGAGATTGGAGGAAACTGGCGTCATGGTTGGAATTTTAGTGATTGGCACCTGAATCCATTGAATAAAGAAGATCGGTGGACTACTAATGATTGGGCAAGAGCTACAATAGGTGCAATGGTAGGTGCCGGAGTAGGTCTTGGTTTTTCATCGGTGTTTGCTGATGCATGCCATATCACTCAATTATCACCTGGTATTCAGTTTGGATTTTCTGAAACTGGTGCTGTTTCCACTGGATGGACAATCACGTATAATGCAATATCAACAGCAAACATTAACATGGCTTCACGTATTATGCAAGGAGGCAGTCCGAGTCAGATCGCATATAGTGGGATTGTTGGATTTGGAGCAGGACTTATTGGAGGCACTTTCGCAAGTTTACACAAGTTCAATCTTGGATCAGACAGGTACACAATGTCCATTAAAGGAATCAGAACACAAAACTATGTGACTAATATTTTGAATGGAGCTGGTGACCGTTTAGTTCGAAGTATTGACGAGAATCTTACAGGTGAGCAAAATCTTTTGAATACATTTCTCGGAGGCGTTGAAGGATTGATTTCCGCACGTTTCTTTTCTTCTGATGCGTTTCTGAATTTTGGCCGTGGATGGAATCATTATAGATATCCCATCACTGGAAGATATTTATCCAGCTTTTTAGCAACTAATTCAACTTCCAATCCGGGAGCATCATTTATGCTGGCAAGGATTTATGGGGCAATATACCCTTGGTGGCAGTTTGCTCCAGAGGCTGTTATTGGGTTTAGTCCTTGGACTTTTTTTGCTTTGAGTGCCATACACAACGGCTTCGCAGATTCAAGATACCCGTATGCATATAACTTTCTAAGTCCTGATTATTGAGACTAAGTATAACTAAATCTGCCAATATGGTCCGCATCTTTTTAATCATTTTTCTATCATTTGTATTGTCTTCATGTACAACAATTTATTTAATTACTGTAAAACAGGATGGTTCTGCAATTGCAGATGTAGGTGTTGATTATGATCTGTCGATTATCGAAAAACACTATCAATCTGATATTATATCAGAGGTTGATACCTTTTCACAAATTCGTGAAAGTTTTGAAATAAATATGATAGATTCTCTTGGAAATTACCTACCTTTTCTCCCAATAGGTTTCTTTCAGTTCAATATGAATGGTGACACATTGATCATTACAGGTGGTCACACAATCCCCAGTAGAGGTGAAGATAAATTATGCTGTAACATTGATATGCTTCTAACATTTGAACAAGAAATAGATCTTATTTCAAAACAAGGGGGGCATGTAAAAAAACAGTCTAAAAATAGTGTGTTCATATCCATACCAAGAAGGAAAATACTTAAAGAGAAAGAAAATTTGGGAGTAGTAATTTTGCTAAAATAGTTTGGGGCTTGGGTGTCGTGCACATTCTAAGACAAAATTGGGAACCAATATCAAAAAAACTCACTATATTAGCTCTCCCGACGGAATGAATGCCATGATGATTGAAGACCAAACCGGAAGCCAATTATACTATGTTGCCACAGATTATTTGGGCAGCATATGCGGGCTTATGGATGCCAATGGCAATATGGTGGAGGAATATAGCTATGATGGGTGTTCAGTGAAATCCGGTTTCTGGAAACAGAGTGCAACAGAAATCGTGATTGAACCAATCACGCTGTGGCGTGAGGGCAACAGAAGAAACCCCAATGACTGGGCGCAGGCGGATTTAAGAGTTTCGTTTATAAGCAACCGTGGATACACCGGTCATGAACACCTGAATCAATTTAGTTTGATTAACATGTTGAGCGAAGCGAAATCCAGCAACGAAGTGCCTGCGGGAAACGGCAGGGCGTATGACCCGATCGTTGGGCAGATTTTGAGTCCTGATCCGTTTGTGCAGAACTCTGAGTTTAGCCAGAGCTATAACAGGTATAGCTATTGCTGGAATAATCCGTTGAAGTATGTTGATCCGAGTGGGTATTACACGATCTATATTGACGGAATGCAATTTCAGGCGAGCAGTCTTGGTTATTGGAAAGGCTTTTTCGGGAGCGAAAATATAGAAGAGCTGTATGGCCGTGATTATAATGGGGAACCGATGATGTTTAGAGAATTTACTACCTCAAGAATAATTTATTCCCGTTCTTCAATACCAAAATGGGAATCGAGGTCCGGTGGTAACCCGTTTAGGGTTGTTACGAAGAGGTTTTTGGTGCCATATTATAGTCCCCCAGAAGATAAACCTTATACCGAACCTTCTCAACATGCACAAGTGTTATTAAATAGGAAAATAGTTGAAACATTTTATTACACAGCAAAAACAGAAGCAGAAAGAGCATATAGAATTCGGTATGAGCAGCCAGATTTTAATGCAGTTAGTGAAGAACCGTTGTTGCTTGATTATCCCGCCTCTACTTTTACATATAATGTAATTGCCTATGATTATGAAAATAAAGGCAGAAATACTTGGGGATGGGAATTGACCTTTCCACTTGGCAACGATTACTTTACCGGGGAAGTAAGATTTGCGAACAAACCAAGTGCGGACCTTATGAGAGTGGACAACATTATTTTTACTACGACAGAAGAATCTAGTGGCGCATTTGGACCAAAAGGATATCAAGTAAAATTTAGAAGAGCAAATGACTCCTATAGTGATTCATTTATTCAGATATACTTTAATTCCTCAGCAGCCGTTCAAACAATAGGAGCTGAATATATGAGACTTAAAATTAGTATGTATTTACAATATGTTCTTGACAATCAAGGACAAGAGGAATACAATATTCAAAAAGCATGGATTGATGCTACAGGGCGATTTCCTTATTAAATGATTAAAATTTGGAAAGGATTAAAAAATGAAGAAATACAGATTGTTTATTGTCCCTATAGTAATAGTACTGCTTGTAATGGTGATGAATATTAAACCATATTTGCAGTATTCAAATTTAAAAGAATATGAATATGAAATCCCCCCTTTTTTTGAAGGTGCGGTTTTTCAATATTACCGTTCTTATCTATCTTTCCCTTCTGATTTCGAAGAGTTTAGAGACTTCTGCATAGAAAATAGCGAATATTTTGTTGAAATTTTTGATCCATTTATTGAAAATATTTATGCAAAAACAAAAATGGATTCATTCTATTTTGTTTTAAACAGAAAACAATCTGACACAATACTTGATCACCGTGTTAGATTAGATCAGACTAACTATTTTGAATACTCATTCTTAAGAAAAGACATTATTCTCTATAGTTGTCAAAAACCTGAATATTGTGCTTTAGAAATTATGAAGCCTAGGTATTTTAAGGATGGAAAGTATTTTGCAGACACTAATTATTTATCTCATTTTTACGATAGTTTGTCATTAGCAATTCAGAATCAAGCACCCAAGAATATTGCAAAAAGAGACTTATCCTGGCAAAGGATATTATATTTTGAGGCTGATATATTGTCAAATAGACTTGTTGTGAAAAGCATTGCTTGCTGTGATGGTGATTTCTCCAATATTAATGAAATGAGATTCATTGTTCAAAAAGTGCTTGCAAAAATGCCATTAATTGAGACCAGTTATACAAAGGCTATAATTCCATTTAAGGTGTACCCTGAGCTAATTTCTGACATGGATAGTTGTAAAACTAATTAAGTAATGATGTTTAGGGAGGTATCACACACCTATACATATTATGACAGGAATGTACCGTTTTATGCGGATAATCTGGATAAATATAAGCATACGGTTACGAAGAGGTTTTTGGTGCCGATGTGGATGCAGATTGATGATGATCCTCCTACAGGAGTTGCGGCAAGAACTACTCCTCCAAAAATTGAACGACCAAAGTTCGATGTAAAGAAAATGAGAATTTCAGAACGAGGGTTTTTATTTGTTAAAAAATTTGAAGCTAATCCTAAAGGAGATTATTATCCACAACCATATAGTGCAGGTGATGGAAAAATGACAATTGGTTGGGGACATGTAATAAAACCCGGTGAGCATTTTACTACAATTACTCAAGAGGAGGCAGATAGAATATTGGAAGAGGATCTTGAGGAAGCAGCATATTACATTAATTACTACATTACAGTTCCTCTTTCACAAAATCAATACGATGCTCTTATAAGCTATGTATTTAATGCTGGGACAGGTAATGTGTTTCATAGTAAGGATGGTGAAGATAGGCAGTTTATGATAAAATTGAACCAAGGCGATTATTCTGGAGCATGTAATGAAATTGATGTTGTTTCAGCTAAAGGCCATATTGAGAGGAGACGAAGAGAGCGTATTCTTTGGACTTATGGTTTTTATTTATATTGGCCTTAAAATGTGATATTATGAAAAAGGTTGGAATAATCTTCTTTTTAGTGGTGATATTATTCACTTCATGCGGTAGAAATAGTAAAAGTGATTTAACTATTGAAATAAAAACACCTGTTAAAAAAGAGAGCATAATAAAAGCTAGGGCACAACTCTCTTACAAAGAGAGAAACAAAATGTGGTCAAGTGGTATATTGATAACAAATCTATTGAAAGACAGGGTCTTAAAACAGCTATTAATTGGTGATTGGTCATGCATTGGAATGAAAATTGGCCAATATCCTTGCACCTTAAATATTCTACTTGCAGATCAAATTAAAAAATCAATACTTCATTTTAAGCAAAATGAATTTTCACTTGAAAATGAAATAGTATATGAAGCCTCTGTACAATATAGTCAACTAACAGGGTATCATATTGACACAACAGATGAAAGATCATTTATTCAATATGAATACTTAAAGTATTATCAGACAGTTGATAATATCCAGAGAATGATTAGCATTTTTATTAAAACTAATGATAAGAGATATAATGACTGTTGTGATTGCTGTATAACTTGTGGTGGCTTCTATATTTTGGGCGATTCTTTATTGTTTGAAAATGGCGGGTATTTGTTCTATTTTACAAAAATGAATGATAGCTAAAAGTGAAGAATATAATCTCACCGTAGGCCAGTTTTTGAGTCCTGATCCGTTTGTGCAAAACTCTGAGTTTAGCCAGGGTTATAACAGGTATAGCTATTGCTGGAATAATCCGTTGAAGTATACGGATCCGAGTGGGTATGGCAATGTTCCTACATGGGCAGAAGAACAAGCGATGAATTACACATGGGGTTATTCTCTAACAAACTATAATGGGGAATGGTACAATCCCTATACATTAAATGGTTTGCTTCAGGAGGCAAAAGAGAATTTCAACAATATATTAAACCGTGCTACAACTGGCTATAATACATATTGTATTTCAAATAGCAAAGAGAATGACGATGGATCTTATTCAGCAACACTCCCCGGAGATAGAACTAATATTTTTGCAGGATACTCCATTGGGGGCAAACATATCCACACTCAAAAACCACTTGCAACAGACATCATAAACTGCATTCTACCGGATAATAAGGAATACGAAATTGTGGTGTATGATGCTTTGGGTTCGAATGCCTTCTCGACTCCCTTTAGTTTTACACTCTGAAATTTTTAGGAGAAATAACAGTATTCGCAAAATTTCTTTTTTGCTACTTTTTTCTTTG
>JAFGWG010000002.1 GCA_016937255.1 Bacteroidales bacterium | reverse complement strand
CTCAAATTGAGCAGTAAATCAAAAAATTGACCTGTGAACATTTTTTCGCTAATTTAAAAATTTCCATTAAATTTGTGGTAGAACCAATTGATTATAATAATGGCAAAGAAAAGGAGAAAATTTAAGCAAGTAAAAAAGGGAATAAAAAATATTCTCAAAAAAATTCATGCATTTCTCAATATCCTTCTCCCCTCATTTACTCCTAAAACACTAATATTATCATCGCTACATGCTATTTGGATGATAATATTTAGTCTCTTTTGGCTCATCAATATTTACTATTTTGACGGCTTCGGATTCATGAACGACATTTATGATTACAAAGAGTTCATTCAGGATTACGTTGACACCAGAGAATTTAAAACTGATATTAACGATAAATACTTACTTATTGATGTATCTGAAAACTCCCAATTACTAAATACAGGTGTCCCACCCCTCGACTACCTAACAAATGAAGTGATTGCTGACAGAGAACAGCTTACAAGCACATTAACATTTCTTGATGAAAATTCAGATCAAATAAAATATGTAATTTGTGATGTTTGGCTTGATAAAAAATTTCAACCGCAAATTGATTCTGCATTACAAGCAGTAATAACAAACTTAAATAATAAAAACAAGTTGGTTTTGAGCACCTTAGTAGTTGAAGACACGGTACTACACAAACAGCCTTTGGTTTTCGAATCAAAAAATGGAGCTGCACAATACAGATCGTCTTTTCTAAATCAAGAGTTTTTAAAATTCTCATACTATTTTGAGGGACATAAACAAGTGCCGCTGGTGGCTTATGAGAGTATTACTGGTGACAGCATAATCGAAAGATCTTTTCTTGGAACACCTTATTACAGATACAAATCAGGCGGCATTTGTTTAAACACAATGATTCCCCCTTTCAGATATTCTTCAAAAGATATTATTGAGTATGAAACAGTAATGCCAATGGGGTTTTTTAATTTATCACCTGAAGCATATCTTAAACCAAATCAAATTGTAATTATTGGTGATTTTACCGGAAGCAGAGGCGATTCACACCATACAATAGCTGATCATGTTACAGGACCGGTAATTCTCATTAATGCTTTAGAATCGCTATTCAATAGAGACAATGTTATTGGGCTTCCACTTTTGATAACATTAATGTTGTTTTTTATAATCATTTCTTATCACTCTTTCTATTCCGAGAGAATTAAGTTATTTGTTCAAAACACAGGGATTAAAAACAAAATCATTCTGTTACTCCTCAAAAACATTAATTATATCAGCATACTAATTCTAACAATCATATGCATGCTGGTGTTTCATTTTTACATCAACCTTTTTATTCTGATTTCATACTTTGCCATTGCAGAGTTCTTAATAAAAGCTTTCCATTATTTCAAACACAAGAAAACTAAATCAATATGAGAACACTACTTTTACTATCTTTATTCATGATAGCAACCTCAGTTCTTGCACAATCAGGGCAATATGAAGTAATTGCAGTTGGGGGGACAATAAAACTAAAACAGACAAACAAAACATTGCAAGTCGGCGACAGGGTATACATTGAAATTAAGGATGGAAGCCCAACCAATCTGGCATTTACAGCAGCAGACGACGTCATATACCTGAAAAGTGTTGAAACCAAGAAGATAATGGTGTACAGGGCAAATAACGCCAAAATAGTGGGCCATGGAATGATAACCAGAGGCTCAAACGAAATTGCCAGTGATGCTGACCTGATTAAATACTTCAAAGACACGGTATTTATATTGGACGCCGATACATTATACCTTGGCAATACTTCATTCCGAACAGATGAGAACACAGTTGCTGTTTTGCATTATTCTGCAATGGGAACAGAAACAAAAGATTTTCTGCGCCTTGTAGGAAAAAACGACACTATAATACTGTCTCATCAATCTGTATTTGGTGCCATGCCACAGGAAGAAAGATATATTGCATCTTACCTGATGGAAAGCATGGAGCTTAAGCAATTATTTACTGACAAAGACGACAAAAAGAAACTCATCAACTATCCGGATATACCACCATTCAAAATCATTTTTCTTGATGATGTAATTCGCTATCATGCAGCTCTTGGTTTAAATGCTGAAGAGATATATAATCTGTTGCTGACTTCATATATCTCATTGCAAACTATTTTAAACTTAAGCTCAGGAGAAGAAGCTGAGGTGTGGCTCATGGATAAGATAAGCACCCTTACTCAGAGTGAATAAAAGCACAAACCCACATGAAAAATTGGCATCATATCAACTAACAATTATATTTGTGTTGTCTTAACAATGGGGAGTAGTTCAGGCTTTGTAAATAAATTTTGAAAACACACACATATCAACTATATTTGTAACAAAATAATAAAAACAATCTTTATGAAACGACAAATATTTCTTTTAATTAGCGCTAAGATTTTTGCACTTTTAATTTTTGTTAATATTGCAAATATTAATGCCCAACAAGTGGCACTATATAACCATTCAGGATTCCCAGAGGCATATATTGATTTTGATAATGAGGCAACAGTCTTTTTATGGGATGGTACACCCGTAGCATTTCTTCATAGAGAATATAATGACCTTATGGTTATTGGTTTTAATAGCAGTTATTTAGGTTGGTATGAAAATGGTATTTTATATAGTTACGAATGTGAGATTCTTGGATGTAAGCGTGATGTTTTAGATATACCCTACAAAGATTGTCCTCGCAAAGGGAAACAAAAAAGGGTGCCTGAAAAACCTGACTTAATTCCTATTTACCCTATAAAAAATATTTTAAAAACAACTTGGTGTGAAACTAATCTCTCGGATTATATTAAACAAGGATTAGAATAAAAAGCCCATTTGCAACTTTAATTCAACTATTCCAAAATTTTAACATATGAAAAAATATTTCGTTTTAATCCTAGTCATGATAAATATTAATATATCATACGCTCAGGAATACAATATTGAAGGAAAATGGGACGGAGTCAATTTAAATGGTGATTCAATTTCCATAACATTTAACGAGGATAAGTCTATGCTCTTATCAAGAGACAATGAAAATCCCATTTCCTTTGATGAGTATATAATTTTCAAAGAAAATGAAATCACATGGATTAATTTTATTCTAAAAACAGCACCTGAAATAGTCATGAATAAAGCAGCGAAAGTAAAAAGTATTGATGAAAATAATATCGAAGTACATCTCTTTATGCCGATTATATTTGCATCTTTATTTGGTTTAGATATACCATCTGAATTATATTTTGACGAAGAATCATGGATAATTTTGAAAAAACAACACTAATTTCAATAGGTTGTTTTATTTTTCAATAATACATTCCAACCTTACTCAATCAATTATTCCCATAGATTATGATTCAATTTATAATAAAGAGATTATTTATATATTTTCTATGTTTTAACTCCTTCATTCCCCAGCTTTTTGGACAGGATCTTGATTTGCTGATACAGAACAATGATTATTATAATACAAAAAAGATAATAAAAAAAAACGACGGCATAAATACAATTTATCAAAGTGGAGCAACACCACTTATGTTAGCTATCTATTATTCCGATTTGAAAATGGTCAAACTATTAGTTAATAATGGAGCTAACGTCAATCAGAAAAACATTGTTAAATTTGAAGGAGATACTGTTTTATATTGCAGCCCTCTAACGATTGCTGCAGGTGTGGGGAAAATTGAAATTGTCAAATTTCTTATTGAAAAATGCGATATTCCAGCTGATGATCATAAATTAACAGAATCCAGTCTTAACTGTGTCTTTTCACCCATACACTTTGCAAGTATTTTCGGTCATATAAATATAATTAAATATTTGATTTCCAAAGGTGCAAAAGTTGATCATTATTCGTTTCTTGACTCCCCACTAAAACTTGCTTTACTTAATCAACAATGGGAAACGGCTGAATATCTTGCAAAAGAAGGTATTGTTACATTTATGGACGAATCATATTTCTACGACATTGTAGATGTGCGGGCTAAAAAAGTTTTTAAAAATCTTCTGGAAAGAGGTGCAAGCGTAAGTTCTTCTGATTCAATAACAGATATTAGAAACAATGATTGGCCAATCATACATTATGCTTGTAGCGCGAATGACCTTAGCATGGTAAAGTTATTATTTTCTCTAGGTTCTTGTATTGCTAATAAAGATGGCATGTGGGGCATGCTGTTCTATGCCCAGTTATATAATAATCAGAAAATGATTGACTTCATTAATAATCCATATTATGATGTTTTTTCTATCATCGAATATGATCTAGTTAATGAGTTTTCTATGTTTATCAGTTTAAATAATGATTCAATAAATATAAAAAATTCTGAAGGACAGACTTTTCTGCATCACGCAATTTATTATAACTCTGTGGAAATTTTCGATTTTCTCATTAACAATAATAAGTTTGACATTAATCAAAGGGATAAAATGGGAAGAACACCTTTATATTTTGCTATTTTTGTTGGGAATCTTGACTTTGCAAAAAAACTGATTGAAAAGAATGCTGATCCAGAATTAAAGTGTATTAATTGCGAAAGCGCTATTGAATTGGCCAAACGAAGGAATTATTCTGAAATTATCTCTCTGGTTAAGAAGAATGGATATCAAGAAAAGAAAACATATCCAAAAAGTAAAGTAATTCCTCCTCCCTCGCAACAACAAAAATATAAAAAAGCATTCTTCTCAAAGAACGATGATTATTTTACAACTATTTCTAATGATAATTTCGTTAAATTGTGGGATAGCAAAACTGGAATGGTAATACGTTCCTTTGTTATTAGTTCAGGGATAATCAATGTCGCAATGATTACTGATAATTTACAATATTTGATTATTGGATCTGATAAAAGTGATGTAATAATCTATGATATTTACAGTGGTAAAACTGTTAGAAGTCTTAAATGTGATTTTAAAGGTGGTGAAGAAATCACTTCAGTTAGTGTATCAAAGGATATGAGTAAAATTCTCGCATCATCAGACAATCGTGTTGTTATTTGGAATTTTTTGACTGGTGATTTAATTAAATCCTATGAAATTGAGGACGAGTATTTTTCCAGTGTCTGTTTTAGCCCTGATGAAAAAAGTATTGTTGCATCTTCAAAAAAAGGCAATGTATGGAATTGGGATTTAGAGTCCAATAAAAGATCACAGATTTTCACGACTAATAGCATTGGTGGGATCTGCTATTGTATTTTTTTGAAAGATGGAAAACATATATTGGCTATGACTAACGATGAAATCTTTGTTATTGATGCAATAAACTATATGACATTAATGACTTTAAGTGATTTGCAAAATTTAGAAGAGATTAAATGCACTGATTATGAAATAATTGCCTATAATAACCAAAAAATTATAAAATGGAGTATCCCTGATTTCAATATTCTTTTAACTGATACGATAGCGGATATTATCGGTTTATCTAATAATGGCAAAATGGCAGTTTCTTCCGATTATCATACAAGTTATTTGATTTCAGGCTTATTCATGAATATGAATAAAATTAAAATTTCAACAGGAAGTAAAGAGACGATTGAAAATATTGATTTTTCTCAAAATGGCGAAATGCTGCTATTTGATTCCCCCTATGATAATAGATTTGGAATAATTGATTTAAAAGACCCATTCAATTACATTTCCTTTGATAAGAAACATCAGTTTGTTTATTTCACAAAAGAAAAGCTACCTAAAGTAATTATTGTGCAAAGCACAAATCAGATTGATGTTTTTGATTTTAATTTCAATAAGACAGTTAAAGAGTTCAAATTGAATAATTCATCTTCTAATAATCAAATGTTTATCGCAATAAATGATAAGCGCAATAAAATCTTATATTCGTCAATAGATTCTTTATTCTCTTGTAGTTTATTTAATGACTCAGTTTTATTTTTAGGGAAATCAATGTACCAAGTTGATAACACTGATAATTCTCAATGTGTGTTTATTGAAAACTTAATTTTTAAATTTGGCAAATTTATTTCATATAAAGATTTTAATTACAAAGACTCAATTAGAGTGATCTATGGTGCCATTGAAAATAATATTTCGAATTTTACAGTCTCGAAGGACCTTCAAAATTTGGCTTATAGTTCATCAAAAATAAACAGTAACGTCATTAAAATCAGAAGTCTCAATAACCAGTATGAACCATTTTTTCTAATGGGCCATAATGGGTATATTAGTACACTATGCTTCTCATCGATTTCAGGAAATCTTCTTTCAGGATGCACTAATGGACAGACTAAATTGTGGGATATTGCAAAGAAAAAAGAAATTATTTCATTTCCAGATATTGAATCAGGGATCAGCACTATTATATCAGCTGATTCTTGCGATAGATTTATCTCACTATCATGGGATCGCGTAATTAGATTGTATGAATATAATAATCCTTATGAAATAGCTTCTTTTTATATACCAGAAAATAATTGCGGGATGTTAATTGTTTTGCATGATAACTATTATTCTGGCACACAATCAACTGTTACAAGTATGCATCATGTTATAGGATTAAAGTGTTTCCCCTTCGAACAATTCGACCTAAAATACAATCGCCCCGATATTGTATTGGCAAGAATCGGATACGCTTCAGATACTTTAATTGAAGCTTACCATCAAGCTTACTTGAGAAGGCTGAATAAGATGGGGTTTACTGAGGAGCAACTGAGTGGAGAGTTTAACATTCCAGAAACCAAGATTGATAATTATGATGATTTGCCTTATCTGATAGATAATGTAAATGGAGAAGTAAATTTACAATTATCATTCTCAGATTCTCTTGAAGTTTTAAACCGCTACAATATCTGGATTAATGATGTCCCTCTTTACGGCATGACAGGCAAAAGCATTATAAACAAGAATACTAAGTCCTTCTCCACTACGGCAAAAGTCCCTCTTTCCAATGGCGAAAACCGCATACAAGTATCGTGTATGAACAATGCCGGTGCAGAATCGTACAAAGAGACATATTATGTGAATTATGCTCCACCTGAGACAAAAAAACCAGAGTTGCACGTTATTGCTATTGCGGTTTCGAAGTATCAAGGCCTGGATGATTTGCAATACGCCGAAATCGATGCCAAGTCAATTGTCGCACAATTCTCAAATTCAACATTATACTCAAGTATTAGTATAGACACATTGTACGGAGAAAATGCTACCATTTCGAATATTGAATCTTTGAAAGCCGAGCTCTATACCAGCGATGTTGATGACCAAGTAATTGTTTTTTATTCAGGCCATGGCTTATTGGATAAAAACTACAATTACTATCTTGGCACTACCAATATTAATCCCCTGAATCCTTCAGAAAAAGGTATTCCGTATAGCTTGCTTGAGTGGCTCATTGATAGTATCCCGGCGAGAAACAAGCTTTTACTTCTAGATGCATGCCATAGTGGGGAGGTTGATAATGAATTAGCTAATTACACACTACAAACAGATACTGTAGAAGCAGAAATAGAACTCAGCATGGACTACAATAATGATGTTGCAAGCGTTGAGCAACAACATAAAGGTAACCTCCCTCCCACAACTTCATATCTTGGGCTTCAACAATCTTTCGAGCTTATGAAAGACTTGTTTGCAGATATTGACAAATCTACCGGTGCAATAGTAATTTCTGCTGCCGGAGGTCTTGAAGCCGCATTTGAATCTAATCCCTGGGGGCATGGGGCGTTTACATATTGCCTATTAAAAGGGTTGGAAGGCATGACTGCCGATGCTAATAATGACGGTCAAATTTCCATAGGTGAATTGAAAAACTATATTAACTTAGAAGTTGAAAAACTCACCAATGGAAGGCAAAAACCAACTACAAGAACTGAGAATTTGGTAAATGATTTTGTGATATGGGAGTGAAAATTAACCACATGAAAGAAAAATACCCAAAACAGCCCTATTTGTGGGGGGCGTTTGTTTTGGTGAGGTAAACTTTATGATTATGAAAAAGTTACTACTTTCAATTATTGCTCTGCTTTTTTCTATCAATATCTTTTCGCAGAATATTGATGAGGCTATGCAGTTTTATAAAAAAGGCAAGTATTATTTGGCGGCTCAAGAGTTTGAACAAGCGCTGCCTCTTGCAAAAAAAGAATTTGGCAAGAACGATACAGCACATTATGCGTATTATATTACAATAGCAGCTTTTTGTAACGCAAAGATTTCAAACATTGAAACGGCTGAAATTTATTTCTTGCAATCCAAGTCTATTTATGAAAAAGTATCCGGAACCACTGACCCATTTTATTATGTAATATTAATGAAGCTTGGAGAGTTGTATAGTATTACTGAGAATTATAGGGGCGCAATCGAGAATTATGAGATCATTATTGAAAACATTGATAAAACAAACCCAACTCATAGGCCAGATATTTATTATGATGCTTTACTCGCCATGCATTCAGTCTATAAGAAAATGTGTGACTATACAAATGCCTGCTACACCATTCGAAAGTTTTATGATAAATCTAAATACGACAATCCTGCTGATCGGGAAGTTGCAAGATTAGTTTTTGCAGAAAATTTGATGTTCATTAATGAATACGATAGCGCATTAGTCATACTAGAATCAAGGCTCAACAACAAAGACTATTCTGTTGAAAATGAAGCCCTTTACTTTGATAAACTTTATAAAATAGCCATTCATAACAATGATGAAGATCTATTATACAAAACAGCATTAAGCCTGACTGAATTGTTTCTTAACTATCAAGAACCAAAAGATATTCTTAGATACACAATTGGCGCAGCAGTAGTTCTAGAGCGAAGAGGCAACACAGAGTACTCTATTGATTTATATCTAAAAGCTAAATCCATAGCTATGAAATTACAGAGATTATATGTAGTAGAATTAATCAATGAAAAAATTCTCTCAATTGAGAATTCAAATCAAGAATTATTAAATACTAATGATAATTTTCAGACCGTTGTACAAATTGGGCACAATGCAAGAGTCTCCTCCATTGAGTTTAGTAACAATGGAGAATTAATGGCTACTACTTCCTATGATAAATCAATTTCGGTGTGGAATATAAAATCCGGAATTGAATTGTTCCACTTTCAAGGTCATGAAATGGCTGTTAGCTCTTGTAGGTTTACCCCTGACAACTCTAATCTAATTTCAGCTGGCTACGATGGATCTGCAATTGTTTGGGATTTAAATAGTGGACAAAAGATATATGAGTTTAATGATTTTCAAAGTGGCATATCATCAATTTCAATTGATTCAACGGGTCGTTTTCTTTTAGAATGTGCCGAAAATTGTATCATCAGAGATTTATTAGATACTTCAATCATTATTCCAATAATAGACTCCATGAATTTTTATAACTACCCTTTTGTTGAAAGCTCAATATTTGACATGAATAGTAATTCATTTATTATTAAAACAAATAAATCCAAAATTATTCAATGGTCTATTGACAGTGCTAAAATACTAAACACATGGAAATTACAAGATATCAATGAAGGGCTTAATCTTGTGATAACTGATTTCAGTAATATCACTGGCGGAGCTGTTATGGATGAAGCATATCAGAATTCTGCTTTTGATTCAAATTATAATCATGTCAATATTTTATCAATTGTGTCTGCAAATGACTGGTATGGTACAACTACCAATGGAATTGATAATGGCTGCAACAACATGTGCATTCTTCAGAAGAACAATATGCTGATTGCTGCTGATTCATGCATTTATTTAATCAATCTTCTAACTGGTGATACGGCCATACAAAGACTTAAAAAACACAAATTAGTAATTACTTCACTTTCTTTAAATAGTGATAGAACAAAATTAATAGTTTCAAGTCCTGACAATATTAGTATTTGGGCTATCTATAATAATACGATCTCCAAACTAATTGACTTCCCTAATCAAATAAAATATACGAAAGAATGGGATGTTGGAGAATACATAGCAAGTGCTGAAATCTCAATCCCATACAATACTGTAAAGTTTCACCCAACTATTCCAAACTTTTTCTTCAGATCATATCATAATGGTTGGATAGAACTACTTAATGAAGATGATAGAATAGTAAAAGAATTTAAACCATACGTTAGTTCAATATCTGAATCTTCTATAACAAATGATTCATGCATTATTGCGATTGGAACAAATGATTTCAGTGAAAATAATATTAGGTTAATTAACTTAAGTGATATTCACAAAAGTAAAATAATAAATACTGAAAATCCAGAAATTGAGTGGATGGCTGATCAGTTTTCTTATATTCAATTCCTCCCTCTCAATAATCCTTCAATACTATTTTCTGCCTCACAGAAGAATCTATACAACTATTTTGAGCCAGATATTAATTACTTAAGTTTACTATATAATGAAGAAATCATACATTTTAGAAATGAAAATCTAATCTCAAGTATTAATATATCATCGGATGGAGACTATATTTGCATAATAGGTGGTACCACATACAATTTATACTCAACATTTAATTTTCTTTTTTCTGATTCTGGAGCACCAATATTCTCGAAAGAGATTAATCAAATTGAAGGAGAAATTGACCATGTAGCATTTGACACGTACAATAATGTTCTATATTTATCTGGTAATAACATGATAAACAATAGCTATTTCAATTCATTTGGTAAAAGTGATTCAACATATGGCACGAGCAAAATAATCTCTACTATTATTGCAACCTCACTCACAAACACCAATGTTCTTGTTTCAAAGTCACTAGAATCTCCTTGTTATTGTCTTGAATTATCCACTGGAAATGACTACTTGTTTATGGGTTCAACTAAGTCAATCTATACAGTTGATTCATATACTTTACAAATACTTGATACAATTTACGGCCATTCAGGAAGAGTATCTTGTATTAATTCCTCTAATCACCCATCACTTTTTTTATCTGGTAGTGAAGATAATAAAGTAAATATTTGGAGTTTGATGGATTTTGAAAAAATAAAAACACTTGAAAACTCACAGGGCAAAATATCTAGTTTGCAATGGATAGATGAAATACAATTTTTTAGCACCAGCAAAGATGGCTCTCTTAGAATATACAATATTATAAATTTAGAAGAGCAACTTACAATTTATCCAATTACAAATTACTGTATAAATTCGGGTGTATTATCATTGAAAAAATCATTACTATTTGTTACTAACGATAATTATTATGCATCAACAATTAAATCAATTGAGGGAGTTTCTTTTACTGATAACAAAAGCCACTACCCATTCGAACAATTCGACCTCAAATACAACCGTCCCGATATTGTATTGGCAAGAATCGGCTACGCATCAGACACTTTGATTGAAGCTTACCACCAGGCCTATCTAAGAAGACTGAACAAGATGGGGTTCACCGAAGAACAGCTCAGTGGAGAGTTTCATATTCCGGAAACAAAGATTGAGAATTACGAGTTTTTGCCAACCATTATTGAAAATGAAAAAGGTGAAATTGAGATGGAATTGAATTTTAATGATTCTGAGGTTCCTTTAAACAGATATAATATTTGGGTTAATGATGTGCCCCTTTACGGAATGACCGGTATAAGTATTATAAACAAGAATACTAAGTCCTTCTCCACTACGGCAAAAGTCCCTCTTTCCAATGGCGAAAACCGAATACAGGTTTCATGTATGAATAATGCCGGTGCTGAATCCTACAAAGAAACCTATTATGTGAATTATGCGCCTCATGAAACAAAAAAGCCCGTATTGCACCTTATTGCTATTGCGGTTTCGAAGTATCAAAGCCTAGATGATTTGCAATACGCAGAAATCGATGCTAAGTCTATTGTAGAACGTTTCTCAAATTCAACATTATACTCCAGTATTAGCATAGACACATTATACGGAGAAAATGCAACCATTTCAAATATTGAAGCTTTGAAAGCTGAACTCTATACCAGCGATGTTGATGACCACATAATTGTCTTTTACTCAGGGCATGGCCTCCATGATAATACTTATAATTATTATCTGGGCACTACCGACATTAATCCTCTGAATCCTTCAGAAAAAGGTATTACGTATGGCATGCTTGAGTGGCTTATTGATAGTATTCCCGCGAGAAACAAGCTATTGCTGCTAGATGCCTGCCAAAGTGGAGAGGTTGCAAAAGAATTGGTTAATTATAGATTAAAAAAAGACACCGTTGAAACTCAAGTGAACTTAAGTCCAGATGTCAATGAGAATAATGATATTGCTTCTGTTGAGGAACAAGATAAAGGTGGTTCACAGCATACGATTTCATACCTGAGTATACAGCAATCCTTCGAGCTTATGAAAGACCTATTTGCAGATATTGATAAATCTACCGGTGCCATTGTAATCTCAGCTGCCGGTGGCCTTGAATCGGCATTCGAATCGAATCCCTGGGGACATGGGGCGTTTACGTATTGCTTATTGGAAGGGTTATCCGAAATGGCTGCTGATGCAAACAATAATGGGCAAATTACCATAAGTGAATTGAAAAGCTATATTAATATAGAAGTTGAGGAACTTACCAATGGAAGGCAAAAACCAACTACCAGAACTGAAAATTTGGTTAATGATTTTGTGATATGGGAGTGAAAATTAGCCACATGAAAAATAAATACCTAAAACAACCCTATCTGTGGGGGGCGTTTGTTTTGGTGAGGTGAAATAAAACTTGACAACCTATATGATAAACAACAAAAATATTGAAATATGAAATGGTTCAAATTTATTAGGAATAGATGGATGTATGTACTTTCTTTAGCCATATTTTCTATATCATTAGTTGCTTTCATTTTCAGCAAAAGTGTTATTGCTAATTCACAATCACTG
Source organism: Bacteroidales bacterium (assembly GCA_016937255.1). Classification (GTDB taxonomy): domain Bacteria; phylum Bacteroidota; class Bacteroidia; order Bacteroidales; family DTU049; genus BM518. Next base: position 31,842 of record JAFGWG010000002.1, on the reverse strand, counting down.
ATAGAGAGAATATTGGTATCAGCGTATGACTCATTTTCATTATTTGTTTTTGGAGGAATTGATATTGGCTTCCCAAAAGATGAATCATTATGGATAAAGATTGTTTTGTGGCTTTCATATTTTACTGCTCCTCTAATTTCTGTAAACTATTTAACATCATTAATACAGAAAAGATTTTTCGATAGTATCCCCAAAAAAATCACAAAACATGCTGCTATATTAGGTTTTGGAAGAAATGGAAGTTTGTTATATGATATTCATAGAGAAATGATGCCAATGGACAACATTATCATTGTCGACAAAATTGCACCTGAGAACAAGAATGAAGTGATTAAAAACCCCTCAACTTGGCTTATAGAAAAAGACTTTTTAAATATTGAAACACTGAAATCAATAAAAATAGATAAATCAGATAGAATATATATTACCACCAACAAAGATTTTATAAATGTTGTATGTTTATCCATTTTACTTGACTATTTTGAAAATAGAAAAATGCCAAAAATAATTTGCCAGATTTCTGATCCGTTTTTCCGCAAGGACATAGAAAAGCTTTATAAAACAGCCAATAAATCGCAAAATGTTATATTTTACAATGGCTATAAATCGGCATGTGAATATCTATTGCAAAAATACATTGCATTGCAACTTTCGAATGAAGAGAGATATTTACATATCTTTTTGGGATATGGAAACTTTGCATTTAGCCTTCAAGAGGTTATGCTTGGAACAAAAACTTTCACAGAAGACCATTTCATTATAGGCACAAAAAGGAAAGATGATAGTATTCACAACAAGTGGATTAATGAAATTGAGCTCAAAATCACCAAGCAATATATTAACTGTGACTTGGTTATCAGCGACATATACAATTATGATTTTTGGCAAACTTGTCATCAAAGGGCAATTACAGACAACAGAAAAATTGTATTTTATATTTGCACCGATGATGAATTATCCAATATGCAGCTCGCCATAATGTTGAAACAATCAAACTTATCAATGCTGAATAATTCACTAATTTTTATACGTGCTTTTCGTCCATTTTCAGGCATGTTTAAATCGTTAACAGAAAGCCAACTATCGAAAGGTGAACAAAAAGATATTATTGTATTACCTGTATCGGAAAGCCTAAGCGAGGGATTCAAGAAAATACTGAATGAAAATTAAAAACTCAAACGAAATACAGCTCAAGTGTGGTTAAAGAACCAAACACCAAAGCAAAAAAAATAGTAAATAATTTTGTGATATGAATGTAAATTTTCCTCATATTTGTAACTCAATATAAATTGTTCGTCTATGTTTCTCAATAAAAAAGAAATTAACTGGTATTCATTTGAATTGGAATATGAACACTTCAATATAAATGATTTCGATATACATATTGACCGTTTTTTAGTCAATTTTGGTTTCAGACTGATTAATAAAGATGGTGCAGCAAGTATTTATGAAAAAGGGCGCATAGTAAGCAGATATTTTTTTGGATTTTTGGCACAGCACTATAAAATAAGAGTTGAATCAAATCAGAAAGACACAAATACACTCTGCCTAAGCGTTGCACTTGCTCCAAATTTTAAAGGAGAAGCACTTGGTGCACCTTTGGGAATGCAAAAAACAAAAAAAACTTTGGAAAATTAATTGAATCTTTAGAAAGAATTTAAAGTCGAAAAACTTGGAGACTTTTGTCAGCATAAATTAATAACACTCAAAAAAAAAGAAAAATGACACAGCCGCAACCACAAACTCAATCAGGTCAAACAGTGATTATTAATCAGATCAATAAAAAAACAAATGGAATAGGAACAGCAGGTTTTGTCCTTGCTTTGATTGCAATTCTATTAGGCTGGGCACCCGTAGTTGGATGGGTTTTGTGGCTACTAGGACTAATCTTTTCATTTGCAGGTCTTTTTAAAGCGCCAAGAGGCCTTGCCATTGCGGGGTTAATTATTTCATTAATTGGAATAATTTTACTAATAACAGTACTGGGTGCCATTGCAGCCAGCATTGATTTTCTGTAATTATGTGTTAAACTCAATTTCTGAAAGAAATTATTGAATCAATATTCTATGAAAAAACTACTCCCCTTTTTAATGCTATTATCCCCAATGTTTGCTTTCAGCAGAGCCGGCGGAGGTGCTTCTGGCCCTACTAATAATTCAGGCAACTTTTTTGAAGTAATGTGGTACACACTTATGGGTATTCCCTCACCTTTTAACTTTATTATTGTCTTCTCAATTGTAGGAGGCATAATAGCTATTATCGTTATTCTTATTATCAGAATTGTGAAAAAGACACGGAATAAAAGCAGCTAATAGCAGAAGGATACTCTTCCTCATTCTATATCGAAACTGAATTTGATTAACCAAATGCAAACCACACTATTCTCTCACGGAAAAGAAAGCGGACCTAACGGAAAGAAAATATCTGTATTGTCTAATATTGCTAAAGAATGTAAATACTGAATAGAGTTTAATGAGTATGAAAATTATAATCACAGTTTTACTGTTTCAGTTCATTTTGCAATATCAAGCATTTGCTCAAAAATACACCGACAAATACAAAATTGCCCAAAACGAAGAAAAAGCAGGTCAGTATTTCGAAGCCTTCAACTCCTATCGCCAAGCCATGCTTTGCACGAATGTTCCAACAAACAATGACGCCCTAGAACAGGCTGAAAGATGCTATACACAATTTCGAAATAACGAGAAATTAATTAAGAAAACTACTTCTTTCAATTTTGTCAGCAATGTCATTAATAACAGAGCTTTCGCTATTAAGAACAATAGATATTACTTAATTGACAGTACTGGGAATTGCGTTAGTGACACCTCTTATGAGAATATCTTCTTCACTCAATCTGATGTGTTTATTATTAGGCAAAATGACTTGTGGGGGCTAATCGATGTAAATGGCAATATTTTAGCCCCTCTAGGATTTGATCATATTTTTGAAAATACCTATGGAGACATTACTCTGAGTGCTTCAAATTTTACATTTACAGATGGTTCCACTGCGAAAATTTCAATGAAGTTTGCGGGCAACTCTAAATCGTTTGGCAATTTTGCCATTGCCGAGAGCAATGATTCCTATGGGGTATTGAATCTGCAAACCATATCACGCCCTCGTTTTCAATACAGCGAAATGAATTGGGCGGGAATAAACGAATGGCTCCTAGTAAAAAAGGAAGCGAATTCATTACTCATCGATACAAATGAAAATATAATATTTGACGCTGGCATCAATGAAATTTATAAATACTCTAATGGATTTGCCAGAGTAAGAAAGGAAAAAAAGAACGATAAAACATGCTTTGGTATTATTAACTGCAAAGGAGAATTAATCATCCCAATAAAATACAAAAGTATTTCAGATGCGGTAAATGGATTTTTCAAAGTACAACGCAAAAACGGTAAATTTGAGTTTATAGATACAACAGGAGTACGAGTAGCATCTGGATTTAGCGAAGTAAACGATTTTCATGATGGCATTGCCCTTGTAAAAAAGAAAAATAAAGCCGGGTATATTGACATCTACGGCAATGTTATTTTCCCGTTCAAATACACAGAGGCATTACGGTTCACCGACAGTATTTACATCGTAAAAGATGAACAATATGGTCTATGCAATAATAACGGCAGGCTGATTTTACCCACAGAATTCCAAGAAATAGACACATTATCAGATGGATTGGCTTTATATAAACATAAAAATAAATTTGGATACATTGATGAGAAAGGCGAAATAAAAATTGAAGCGTCTTATACGAAGGCCAGACCATTTTATAATAATCTTGCTGCAGTAAAAGAAAAAGGGAAATGGATATATATAAATACATCAGGAGCAAAAGCCTTTGAAACCACGTTTAAAGATGCTAGCGATTTCAGCTGTGGCGTTGCTATTGTCAGAACAATACAAGGATTTGGAGCAATCAATACAGTAGGTGATTATTTATTAAAGGATCATTATCGTGAGATTTCTTTTAATTCCATTGACAGCACATTTACGGCAACAGATACATTGGGAAGTAAAATGATTTACTCGTTGAATGGAAACCTTATTAAACGCTATTTTGTTGGAGATGAAGAACTTTCCAGCCACAAAAAGCAAGTACTTGAAATTGCAAACGATACTTTTATTCCAGCATTTCTCCTCGATACATTATTTCTTCTGGGAAATCACCTTGTAACTTATGAAGAATTCATTAATAGCGACTTGGAAACAATGCGTAGTTGGACTGATTCTACCACCTTCTTCAGCGTATTGAACTTTGCAGCCTGTTCCGAGCACAATCGAACAAGAGAAAGGTATTTTGAATCTAATAAAACGTCTCATAACAAAATGACTTACACGCCACTACTGGTTCTTTTTACTGACAGTTTATTATGCAATGCAGCACAAAAACACTCGAACAACATGTTTCAGTATGATTTTTTCAATCATTATGATCAAAATGGCAACTCTCCATTTGACAGAATTAAAAATGAGGGTGCAATCTATGGAAGCGCAGGAGAAAATATTTGTGCCGGATATCATTCTTTAAGGAAAGCAATAATTGGCTGGATTTATAGCGAAGGCCATTTTAAAAACATGACTGACAGATCCTATCGTCAAATAGGTATTGGGTATTGCAATGGCTATTTTACTGCTAATTTTACTAATTAGAGATGTGTAGATGGCGAGGATGAGTCTTAATATTAGGCATTCAGGAGAAATAGCTGAAAGGAATTTCTATCCTACAAGAACCATTTTGGCAATAGGCTCAAAAGATTGCACGATAAAGCGCTTAATCTCGGAGCATGCACAAAGATTTTGCTTTTGTTTATGCAAAGTAATCAAGCCGCAGCGAGATGCGCTCCGATAAAGGGTTTTTTGTCATACCAAAACTGATGCTCGACACGGCTTGTGGGCATAAGCAAAAGTAAATAGTTTCGCCGTAGATACAATCTACGCCGAGTGATGGGGAGCAGTTTTAAGATTTGAGCAGAACTCTAAAAAGCTTTAGTACACTTTTACACATCCACTATTACCTAAGTGCAATATGAATAGGAAGCACAAGCTTTACCGCAACCGTTTTCCCATCATTCATCCCAGGATTCCATTTGGGCATATTGTAAAATAGGTCAACCACTTGTTGGTTGAATTCAGGAGTAATACCTCTTAAAATCCTCACCATTGTAATTTGACCAGTATCATCCACCACAAATTGGACGTAAACCTTTGTATTTGCAATCTCATCTTCATTCAATCCCTCTGTTACAAGATTCTTGGAAAGATACTCATATAATGCCTCATCCCCACCAGGGAACTCAGGCATAAGTTCAGCAATATTTTCTGCATCAAGTCCAAGCTCAATACTCTTCTCAGTTTTATTATTTCGATTGAATATATTCTCTTTCTTAATCAATCCATAATTTTCAATATAAAACACTCTTGTTTGTCTTTTTGTTTCAATACCCTCATTTACTATTTCAACAATTGTATCAGAAAAAACATCGCCCGGTTTCAAAGGAAACTTACTTCCTTGGTATTCTATTTCAATCACTGAATCACTTAAAAACTGGACAAGTCTGAGAGATGCATAATCCTTGGGCAATTTACCTATAAATGAATTATCGCCATAATCCCACATAAATATGCAATCATTACTATCTGGTTCAATTCCAAAATCATTAAAGAATGCTCTTTTCACAGGATAATACTCTGAAAAATCATCTATGATAAGAGGAAAATCATTACAGTAATAATCATCAGGATTAACGCTTTTGCCATTTCTCTTAATCACCTCACACTTAAAAGATGAAGAATAATGCAGAAGTAAAACTTCGTCTTTATCTGGTTTTATCTGGCTTGTACAACCACAAATAGTAATTGAAAGAACAAATATTGTAAAAATTAGTTTCATTGATCAATAATAATTGATTCAAATATACAAAATCACATTCAGAATTAAACGATATCATTAAAGCTAGAAGTCATTTACACGGAATTGTGATAGAGCTTGTTAAAAAGGAAAAGGACAGGCGCGAGAAGTAATTTTAATACACCTCCTCCACCTCCAAATAATCCGGACCACCGTCTACTGGGTATCCGGGAACTTTTTCTCCCTTTACAGTTACATACTGCCCAACATAAACATCCAGATCGATGGTATTACTGCGCAAAGCATATCCGCCACAAATATGAGTCCCGTATTGGTAAGTTGTAATACCCTGTTGCTGCAAAACTCCTGAAACTTCAATTCTTGCCCCCTCCTTACTGCAACTTTGCAGGAGTGAACTCAATACCAAAACGAATAGTATTATTCTAAAAGCCTTCATATTAAGCAATTTACAATTAGCACATTGGTAATAACATTAAAAACCCGGAAATCGTATAATTGGAAATCGATTTTTTTGTTTTACATAACCGCTTAACAATTGTCGCTTTCCGATTTTATTATCAATTATCTTATGTTAGATAAATCTTTCACTTTTTTGAAGAAAACTTATCATCAATACATCTGCGGGATCAGCGAAATCTGCGGGAGCTAATCAACAACTCCAATCTTCACCAGCTCATCATTTTTCACTACTACATCACCCTCTTTGATAGTAAGTTCAAGTACTTTTCCCTTAATCGGAGACAGAATCTCATTTTGCATTTTCATGGCCTCGAGGGCAAAAAGCGGATCACCAACATTTACTTCATCACCAGGATCTACATATACTGCGGTAATTTTTCCCGGCATTGGCGCTTTGATGCTCAAATCTTGCTCTTCTCCGGCATCTTTGGCCAAAATTTTCTTGCGCAGATAGCTCGATACAGATTCCACACTAAAAGTGTACTCTACCCCATTGATCAGCATGGTATAACTATTCTTATTGCGCTTCGTTACCACGCAATGAAAACGACGCTCTCGATATTCAAAACACATATGCGACTCTTCGGTACGCACCAAACGAATATCTTCTTCCTTTTCGTTAATTACGGGAATTTTATCCTCGTTCATAATAACCTTAAAGCGTCTTCCATTATCGCGCATAGCAACAAACAAGCGCGAATTATCTCTTTTATATACGTATTCTTGTGCCATAACTTACGAATTTAATCTGCGTTTCATTACCCAAACACTCATTGAATCTTCCTCGAAATCGGGCGTATCTGAAGCTACTTTACTGAACTCATTGTGATACAAATAAACCGCTGCATGTGCTGCAATCATCTCATCAACAGGATTTTCAAGCATAATATCGGTATAATAATCTTCGACCCATTTTGTAGTGTAGGTCCCCAAAGTAAAATCACGATGATTAATCACCAGCTTTGAGAATGGAACAGTGGTTTTCAAACCGTCTATTCGAAAGTTCAATAGAGCTCTATCCATTCTACCAATAGCATTTTGCCTGTCCCAACCCCTGACAATTATTTTTGCCAGCATCGAGTCAAAATAAGGAGTTACAACAGAATTGTTTTCCACTCCGGTTTCAATGCGTATATCTTCTCCTTCGGGGAAAATAATCTGGCTAATAATTCCGGTTTCAGGCGAGAATCGATTCTGGGCATCCTCTGCATTTATGCGACATTCAATAGCCCAACCCTGAAATTTGATATCATCTTGCGTCAAAGTCAGTTTTTCGCCCATGGCTACACGCAATTGCCAAGCAATCAAATCGACTCCTGTTATCATTTCAGTAACCGGATGTTCTACCTGAATACGAGTATTCATTTCCATGAAATAATAATTTGCGTTTGCATCCATAATAAATTCGATGGTTCCAACAGAATCATATCCGATTTTTTTGGCAAACTCGACAGACTTCTGCCCCATTTCCTCACGTTTTTGAGGAGAAAGAAAAGGAGACGGTGCCTCTTCAATTAGTTTTTGATGCTTGCGCTGCAAAGAGCACTCACGCTCGCCAAGATGAATTACATTTCCGTGCATGTCTGCCAGAATTTGAAATTCAATATGCTTTGGACTGGGAATATATTTTTCAACAAATAAATCACCATTATTAAATGCAGCAAGCGATTCAGCATGAGCAGATTTATAGTTTTTCTCAATCTGATCCCTGCTTTCTACAATGCGCATTCCACGTCCACCACCACCGGCAGCGGCTTTCAGAATTACAGGATACCCAATTTTATCGGCAATATCTTCGGCTTCTTCGTAGCTATGCACAACTCCGGCACTTCCGGCCAACAATGGCAATCCGGCTTCCACAGCTTTTTCCTTTGCAATGGTTTTATTTCCCATATCGCGAATAAGCTCAGATTTTGGTCCTGCAAAAACCACATTGTTTTCCTTACAAGCATTGGCCAAATCAGGATTTTCCGACAAAAAGCCATAACCGGGATGCAGAACATCAATATTATTCTCTCGACAAATGCCCATCAACGCATCAATATCCAGAAAAACACTTGTTGCATTGCTTGCATCATCAAAAGAGACCACTTCATCTGCATGTTTCAAATAAAGAGCATCTGCTTCTTTAGGTGATTTGATAACAACGCAGGTCAATCCCAATTCTTTTGCCGATTTCATGATACGAATGGCAATTTCTCCACGGTTCGCTACTAATAATCTCTTAGCCATAAAATTCAGATTTGAATGTATTATAAAGGTATATTGCCATGCTTTCTCGATGGTCTGTACAACTGTTTGGTTGACAAAATCTGGAAAGCACGCACCAATTTAGAACGAGTTTCGGACGGATTAATTACTTCGTCGATCAATCCTTTTTCCTCTGCAATGAAAGGATTGGCAATTTCGTCACGGTATTTTTTCACCAACTCCGCTTTAAGAGCAACAGGATCTTCAGCATCTGCCAATTCCCGACGATTCACAATTTTCACTGCTCCTTCGGGTCCCATTACAGCAATAGCTGCACTAGGCCAAGCCAAATTAAAATCTCCACCGGTATTTTTACTACTCATTACAATATAAGCACCACCGTATGATTTACGCAATATAACAGTAACCTTTGGCACCGTTGCATCGCAAAAAGCATATAATAATTTTGCACCATGGCGAATCACACCATTATGCTCCTGATTAACTCCTGGAAGAAAACCCGGAACATCTTCAAGAATTAGGAGAGGAATATTATATGAATCACAAAAACGCACAAAGCGAGCGCCTTTTACAGAAGCATCAATATCAAGTGTTCCTGCCAAAACTTTTGGCTGATTGGCAACTACACCAATGGTCTTTCCTTCTAAACGAGCCAAACCTACAACCAAATTCTTAGCAAAATTCTCATGCACCTCAAAGAAAGAATCTTTATCCATAAGAATATCAATTATATCCTTAATCTCGTATGGCTGATTTGAATCTTCAGGCACCAGTTTATTCAGCATTTCTTGTTTTGACTGAAAAAACTCAAAATTCTTCACTACAGGCAAAGATTCATAGTTGTTTGAAGGCAAATATGAAAGCAGTTTTCTAACGGCAAGTATTGCATGTTCCTCATCATCGTACAAAAATTGCGCTACGCCACTCTTTTCTGCATGCACTTGTCCACCCCCAAGTGATTCGAGGGTTACATCTTCATTTAATACTTCCTTCACCACATCGGGTCCGGTAAGAAACATGAAAGATGTTTTATTGGTCATAAAAACAAAGTCGGTTAAAGCGGGAGAATACACTGCTCCACCCGCTGCAGGACCAAGAATTACAGAAATTTGCGGAATAACTCCGGAAGACCGAACATTATTACGAAAAATTCTCGCATATGCCGATAAACTCTGCACACCTTCTTGAATACGAGCACCACCAGAATCAAGCAATCCAACCACAGGAGAACCGAGTTTCAAAGCCATTTCCTGAATTTTTGCAATCTTCTCGCCGTGAATTTTGCCCAGCGAGCCACCTTGAACGGTAAAATCTTGTGCAAAAGCAAAAACACTTTTCCCCTGCACGAATCCTTGGCCAACAATAACGCCGTCGCCATACATTTCGCTGCTTTTTGAAACACCCTCATACGGGCTATTAAAAGTTGCCATTTCTTCGAAAGTGCCGTCATCGAATAAGATACTCAGCCTTTCACGGGCAGTGAGTTTCCCTTTTAAGTGTTGCTTATGCTGAGCCTTCTTTTCATGCTCTTGCAAAATCTGCTTTCTTGTATTAAAAGTCTCTTCCATTTAATTGTGATACGTTTAACAACTAAATTAATTACAGGAGCAGATATAACTTCAAATTTATGAAAGCTAATGCCCCATATTACAAATGTACGAGAAATTTTGAAAAAGCAATTTTTGTACTGCTATAAATCATGTATAATCAATATGAATAGCTTACCCTATTAATTATTTATCAGTTTGTTTTTGGCATAATTTTCATGCGGCGCCCGAAAATTTCGCCAAAAATAGGTCTTGTTGAAATATTAGCCCCGCATTCGCTTTATTTATAACTGTCAGACAACCTACTTTGCGAAACTAGCTAAGGTGTCTGACAAGTATATTCTTGCTCATACGGGGCTATTATTATTCGACTCCTTCGGGTTCTCTTTGGTGACATTCCATCTTGAGCGCATTTGAAAATCTGCATTCATACGTCCACCTATACACAAATAAACAATACGGTGAGCTTGGAATCGCAGATTTTTGGGGTTAGCATATTAAACTCCTTCGGGATCAGGTTAACAATAAAAATGTAATCTTTGACACAAGAGATGTCAAAGTCGTCGCGCAGTACATCGTAAATCAAACTACCAATAAGTATAAACAAAGTGAAATACTATGATAGGTTTGAAGGTGTCCACCAAAGGTGGTATGCTATAATTATCAAGGAAAATACTTGTCAATGCAATAAAATTAGTGCAAATTCGTGCCATTCGTGTCTAAAAAGAAGTACAATATAATGCAATCTACACCGAGTGAAGACCAAAAGGCATTTTCCAAATTCATGCGAAGCGATCCGTCCTCATAACCATCAATGGATGCGCTCCGATGAAGGATTTTTTTTAAGAGATAAAACATTAATTCAAAAAAATTCCTCGGAAAATCGGAATAGAAATATTCATTTTCAAAAAATACTTAACGAACCCTAAAAACAATTCGCAACTTATATAAAAAACCACATCCGTTTATATAAAACCATAAAAATGCAGATTAAAAAAGTCATAAATGCGCTTTTCAGTCACCATTTCATTATTAAATTTTTACATTTGCATACACTAAATTGAAATTGGTAAGGAATTTGTTTTTACCTAATCAAAAAATCTCATGAAAGCAATTAAATTTTCCCTGTTTCTTATTTTACTGAGCATTTTCTCATTTGTAAATGCACAGGAAATTCCTTCTTTGGACATCAAAAACATGGATGGAAGCGTATATTCCACTGATTCTATTGTTAATGGCGAAAGCCCGATTATCATTAGTTTCTGGGCCACATGGTGCAAACCTTGTGTACGCGAACTCACTTCTATTGCAGAAGTTTATGATGAGTGGGTTGAGGAAACCGGCGTAAGATTGGTAGCCATTAGCATTGACGACCAGAGAACATTTAATAATGTCTTACCTTTTGTAAATGGAAAAGACTGGCCATTTGATGTTTATTGTGATCCAAATGGTGATTTCAAACGCGCCATGAGTGTAAACATGGTACCACATACCTTTATTTTGGATAAAGATCGTAAAATTGTATGGCAACATACTTCTTTTGCTGAAGGTGGAGAACTCGAGCTTATTGAATTGATTCGCAGACTCAACGATGGTGAAGACATTTCTGAATAAACCAATTAATCTTCTATGAGGACACTTTTATCAGTCATTTTCATAATGACATTTCTTGCAACTGGATATTCTCAAGACTTGTTGCCGAATAGTTCTATTCAAGGTGATTTTCAAACTGACTTCCAATATTATTTTGAGGACAGTCTAATCGGAGCACCAAATGTACCTGAAAAACTACTTTCGAATGGATACTTAAACCTGCTATTTACCAACGGTAATTTTAATGCGGGTATTCGTTACGAAAACTATCAAAATGTAATGCAGGGATTTGACCCCAGATATGAAGGTAGCGGAATTGCCTATCGATTTGCCGAGTACAAACACAAAGATTTCGAAATTACTGTCGGAAATTTCTATGAGCAATTTGGCTCCGGTATGGTTTTTCGCAGCTATGAAGAAAGAAGTCTCGGAATAGATAATTCTGTTGATGGAATCCGCTTAAAATACAAGCCATTTAGTGGTGTGTATTTGAAAGGGTTTATTGGAAAACAGCGCTTTTTCTTCGATAAAGGTCCTGGCATTGTTAGAGGCATAGATGGCGAGCTCAGCCTAAACGAGTTTATTCCAAAACTCAGTACTTCCAAATGGCGTTACACCATTGGAGGATCATTTGTGAGTAAATACCAGGAAGATAAAGACCCCATTTACAAATTACCCGAGAATGTAGGTTCATGGGCTGGTCGCCTAAGCCTCACCAATGGTAAAATCATTTTCAATACCGAATATGCGCACAAAATCAATGATCCTTCTACCGTTAATAACCTGATTTACAAAGACGGTGAAGCATTATTGGTGAATTTAGGGTATACCGTAAAAGGATTTGGACTCATGCTAAGTGCAAAACGAATTGATAATATGAGTTATCGTTCAGATCGCACCGCCACTGGAAATGTTTTAATGATTAATTATTTGCCTGCATTAACCAATCCTCACACATATACCTTGGAAGCATTCTACCCTTATGCAACCCAGCCAAATGGCGAAATGGGATTTCAAGGCCAATTGAGTTATAAAATTGACAAGGGTACTTTATTGGGTGGAAAATACGGCACATATGTAGCATTAAACTATTCCAGAGCATCATCTCTTGACATGCAGCCCATTAATGATACCACTTTAGTAATGGCAAAAGGAACAGACGGATATACTTCCGATTTCTTTGCCCTAGGCGATGAGTTATTCTTTGAGGATTTCAATATTGAAATCACACATAAATTCTCGAGCAAAGTTAAAGCCATTGGAACCTATGCCTTAATAAGTTATAATAGCGATGTAATTGAAGGGCATACCGATGGAATGTTTTATGCCAATGTTGGCGTACTCGACCTTACTTATAAAGTTAAACCCAAAAAAGCCATTCGTTTTGAGATGCAGCATTTATGGTGTAAGCAAGATGAAGGCAACTGGGGAATGGGCATGATTGAATATTCAATTGCACCTAAGTGGTTTTTTGCCGTACTCGACAATTTCAATTATGGCAATCCCGACAAAGACAAACAACTACATTATTATATGATGTCTTTCGGGTATACCCGAAATGCAGGTCGAATCTCAGTCTCTTATGGAAAACAGAGAGAAGGTATTATTTGTGTTGGTGGAGTTTGTAGAAATGTACCCGCTTCAAACGGTTTCTTAGTTTCAATTACCAGTAATTTTTAAGCTCAGAATTATGAAAATCAAGAAATTACTTTATATCATCCCTATATTAATTCTGGCTTTTTCAGCTTGCGATTATATAGATGAACCTTATACAGAAGGAAATGGAACTGTAAATCCTACCGATACCGTAAAAAGAAAGATATTACTGGAAGACTTTACCGGACACCAATGTCCAAACTGCCCTGCAGCAGCAGTAGTAGCTCATCAGTTGGAAGCCTTATACCCTGGACAAATTCAAATAGTAACCATTCATGCCGGTTTTTTCTCTCAAATGGTTTCACCAAACTATTTAATTGATTTCACCTGTACTGAAGGCGTTGCACTCGATACATACTTTGGAGTTAGTACAATAGGTAATCCCAATGGTTTGGTTAACCGGAAAGAATATAGTGGCAGCAGAGTTATTGGACCAAATGATTGGCCATCAAAAGTTGCTGAGTTTTTAGCCATGGAACCCGATGCTGATATCAACCTGGGTTGCTCATACAATGATGGATCTGGAGCAATTGATCTTACTGTAGATGTAGATTTCTTTTCTGATTTCAGCAATGATATTATGATTTGTGCATTCCTCACCGAAGACAGCATAATAGCCTATCAGAAAAATAATGATCCAGCTGTAGGAACAACCCCGGAAATTGCCAATTACACTCATATGCACGTACTCAGAGGCTCAATGAATGGTACTTGGGGAGACACTTTAACTACAGGCGGAGTTAGTGCAAATGATTCCTACCAAAAAACAATCAATTATAGCATTTCAACAGGAACTTGGGATACGGAACACATGCATATAGTGGTTTTCATTTACGATGCCACTACTCTTGAAGTTATTCAAAGCGAAGAAATCAAACTTAAATAACAACCTATGAAATATTTTCTCCTCAGCATGATAATAATTGGACTTATGGCCTGTGGGTCATCAAAGCCAGATCCTGAATCTGAAAAAGAATATAAAGTTACCGTAACTCAGAATTTTTCTGCAGATACAGTAAATAGTGTAATCACTTGGGTTCGTGATGTAGAAAACAAAGTGGTAAACAAAGAGATTAAAATATTTGGTTCCACAGCTACGGTAAATATGGAAAATGTGAAATTCAGCAGCAATGGCGATATGCCTTTAATTGATGGCAAGATGGTTTTGATTGACGATAGCCTGACAAACATAAGCCTTACCGTAAGTTTTACCATGGTTCGTTTGTATAGCAATAATTCTAATGAAGCAATCAGCACAGAGAAGTTTCCTCCTTCTCTAATGGAGATTACCAGCATTGTCCCAGATACTATAGAAAACCAATATAATCTTGAGGGCGAACTCACCATTAAGGATAAAACAGGCACGGTTTCATTTCCTGCAAGCATCACACAAGATAGCACCGGAAATTACACGCTGAATGGTGTTTGCCAACTTCAGACATTAAACTGGCCAATACGCGAAGAAGCTGACCCTGCTAATATCAATTACGATATCATCTCATTGAACATGAACGTTATTTTTCAAGAAGGTGAAATTATTCGTGATAGTGTGGAAGTGAAATAGTGATACAAATCATATTGTCTAAAACGAGGGCTGAATCAATGATTCGGCCTTTTTTTATTCTCAGAAGCTTACACTTCATAAAAGCAACCCTTTATTTTGTTAAATTTGTATAGAAATTCGCAAATAGCTATGGCACAAAAGAATATCAGCAAGGATGTACTATCAAATAAAGAAACCTTGCTTAAAGACTATAAAATAGGTTGGCAAAGCCGACATGCAAGCATCATTGGACGAAAAGAAGTTTTAAGTGGTAAAGCTAAATTTGGAATATTTGGTGATGGGAAAGAACTTCCGCAATTGGCACTAAGTCATTTTTTCCAAAAAGGTGACTGGAGATCAGGATATTACCGCGACCAAACATTAATGATGTCGCTTGGCGTTATGACTCTAAACTCATTTTTCGCCCAACTTTATGGCAATACAGACCTTAATGAGAATCCCGATAATGGTGGACGATTGATGAACAATCACTTTGCAACCCGCAGCCTGGATGAGCATGGCGATTGGAATACATTATCCGAACAATTTAATTCTAGTGCCGACATTAGTCCCACAGCAGGACAAATGCCCAGATTGGTTGGCCTGGCTTTGGCATCACAATGGTTTAGAACTGAATCGAGTAAACAATACGAGAAATTCAGTAAAAACGGAAATGAAATTGCATTTGGTACTATTGGAGATGCATCAACCAGTGAAGGACATTTCTGGGAAAGCCTGAATGCTGCCGGTGTTATGCAAATCCCCATGGCAATGCTGGTTTGGGATGATGGCTTTGGCATTTCTGTAAATATTGAAAAGCAAACCATTAAAGCTTCCATAAGTGAAGCCCTGGCAGGATTTCAGCGTACAAAAGACAAACCGGGATTTGAAATATTCAAAGTAAATGGTTGGGACTACCCTGCCCTGCTCGAAACATTTGAAAAAGGCACAAAATTAGCCAGAGAAAAACATATTCCTATATTATTTCATGTTGTTGGACTAACACAGCCACAAGGTCACAGCACATCAGGATCACACGAAAGATATAAAAGTGCCGAACGTCTTCAATGGGAAGACGATTTTGATGCACTGAAAAAGTTCAAAGAATACCTGATTCAGCAAAAAATTGCCACACCTAATGATCTTGATCAAATTGAGTTAGATGCATTAAAAGATGTTAAGGATGCCAAAAAATACAGTTGGAAAGCATATAATGCTCCTTTTCTAAAAATGCGCGATGAATTGGTTTCATTAAGCAATATCACAAGTTGTCATTGTGCAAAAACCAATGCCATCAATAAAATGATTGATGACCTTAAACAGATGGCCGAACCCGGCAGAAAAGAAGTGATTTCTACAGCAAAACGTATATTGCGTCATTTCTGTCAATCCTGTTCACCTGAGAAATCGTTGAAAAAAAGTGTTGGCGAGTGGCTTGACAAACAGAATAAAAAAGGGCAGCAATTGTACAGTGCACATCTTCATAGCGAAACTGAGCATGCTGCCCTGAAACAAAAAGAAATACCAGTTCAATATCCCGACCAACCCGAAATGGTTCCCGGAAGGGAAATTTTGCGTGATAATTTTGATTTCATACTTCAAAACAATCCCAACGCACTGGCATTTGGCGAAGACGTGGGAAAAATAGGAGGTGTGAACCAAACATGGGAAGGATTGCAGGAAAAATATGGTGAGCATAGGGTTTTCGACACTGGAATCAGGGAAGCCACCATTATGGGGCAGGCTATTGGACTAGCTATGAGAGGATTAAGACCTATTGCTGAAGTACAATATTTCGACTACTTAATGTATGCCCTACAAACAATTAGTGATGATCTCGCAACATTAAGATGGAGAACCGTTGGAGGACAAAAAGCTCCAATCATCATTTCTACTCGCGGACACCGCTTAGAAGGCGTTTGGCATTCCGGCAGTGCATTAAGTATGGCTATCAATTCCATTCGTGGCGTTCATGTTATGGTTCCAAGAAATATGACTCAAGCTGCTGGTTTCTACAATACCATGATAAAAAGCGATGATCCCGGTCTGATCATTGAGCCATTAAATGCATATCGTCTCCGTGAGGCAAAACCCAAGAATATTGGAGAATACACAGTTCCTTTAGGGACACCTGAGATTCTGCAAGAAGGCAGCGATATCACACTGGTAACTTACGGTTCCTGCGTTCGAATTGCTGAAGAAGCTATTCCGCAATTAGAAGAAATGAATATTTCTGTTGAACTTATTGACGTTCAAAGTCTTCTCCCTTTCGATATACATGGCACTATCGTTTCATCTTTAATGAAAACAAATAAGATTGTTTTCTTCGACGAAGATGTTCCCGGTGGAACCACAGCATATATGATGCAACAAGTTCTGGAAAAACAAGGTGGTTGGAATTATCTCGATGCTGAACCCAAAACAATTACAGCAAAAGATCATAGACCTGCTTATGGAAGCGATGGTGACTATTTCTCAAACCCGAATGCTGAGAATGTTTTTGATACAGTGTATGAATTGATGCACGAGTATAATCCTACGAAATACCCAACGATTTATTGATTTAATTGAGGAATCTGCTTAAAATCATCAGGGAATTTTCATATCAATCAAAGTATGAACTTTCTGATTTGAATTTGGTTCCAGCATAAATACATTCTCCGGCTTAGAGCTCATTAAATCTCCACTCAGATGCTTCTTATCTCCGTTTAAATCTACAAAAGAATATAAAAAGTATTCTCCCGGATGAACATTCTTCAAAGTATACTTTTCAGTTTCGACAGGAAGAAAAACATAGCGAGAATAATAATCCTTGTAATTGTCTTTAAGTTTTAGTCCGTCATACATACTTTTGGTACAGAGCAAAACAAATATTTCAGCATCCTCCCCCAATTCAAATGCAGGATCTATCTCAATATCTACTGTAATTGCAGACAAGAATCCTTCTGGAGCCTTATATACATCATTCTCGTACGAATAAAATATACTTTCTTCCATCCCATCAAAAGCACTGGTTAAATCCATTCTGGGTGGAGTTTTTGAATCTTGAAAATATTCTACAGCATATTGAGCACTATTTACGTCGCCCCTAACTGCATTTAATCTGGTATGTAGGGCTGGAACTGAGATTCCACCAAATTTCGTGGTATACACTTGCATCATAAGGGTAGAATCTGTAAAAACAAATTCGGTATAAGCCCGATCAACTCCTTTCACAACATCCGAAAATCGATAATAACCAGTTTCTTTGTTTACGGAGTCAAGTAGCTCATAGGTAACGCAACATTGATTCCTAAAACAACCTTCTGTTCGCATAGCAATTCTACTCTCGCCATTATAAGTACATACAAAAAATGACATATTATTAACCGTGCTGCTATCGAGCATAGAATATTGAGCAATTTCGCCCGGAGCAATTGGACGAAAATCGAGATGCCATGAATCGAAGCTACCGGCTGAGCTGGAAGAATACACTTCTCCGTACCAAATTCCCGAAATATCACTCATAAAAGAAAAGCCTTGTGGCTTAGATTGAGCACCAACTCCACTTGAAAACAAAATTAATGCAAGACAAAAGACTACACAGGAATACTTCATAATGATCTATTTATTACAAACATAGGAATAATTAATCACTCAACCTTTAACTTATTTATACATGCCATTTAAGAATTATGCTTTCTTTTCTCATTTCTGCTTCGTATATTAGCTTCATGAAAAAAATGTTTCTATTGCTGATTGCAGGTCTATTTATCGTTTCCTGTAAAAAAGAGTCCTCAGAAATCAATCTCAGCGGCTCTTTATTTGACTCATACGCAGGTAATTATGTTGCAGGCGCAACAGTTTCAATACAAGCCAATGGTGTTGTAGGAGGAATTTATAATGCTGGTTATACCACCGTTGCATCTGGAGTTACCGACGCCAATGGTCACTTTGAATTTATTATTGATGAAAGTGCTTATGATTCATTCCGTTTTACATTTATTAAAGATGGATATTTTGTAACACAAGAAATAAAAACAGCAGGAGATATTGATCCCGAAAATCCTTTCAATGGTTCTTTTAACATTTATTCAAAAAGCACAATAAAGTTGCATATACAAAACATCAATCCTTATGACAACCAAGATATAATAAGTTTCTACTTTGTGAACCCACCATCTTATTGTTCAGATTGTTGTGTAACAGGCCCCATTCAAATGGAAGGAACAAATATAGACACCACTATTTATTGCAATAGTTATGGAGACTATGATTTGAGATTGACTTATTCTTACACAAAGAACAGTACAAATTATATTTACAACGACACTTTACACACAATAGCGTCGGATACTACATTCCACGAAATACTTTTCTAACTCTTTTTTAGCCACTTATCGAGCCATCCTTTAAATTCGCGCTGCCAAAGAATAGCGTTTTGCGGTTGCAATACCCAATGGTTTTCTGTTGGAAAAATCAATAATCGAGCGGGAACTCCGACCAATTTTGCAGCTGTAAATGCCTGAATAGCTTGCGTATATGCAATTCGATAATCGCGCTCACCATGAATAATTAATATAGGAGTATCCCATTTATCTACAAAAAGATGAGGACTATTGGCATAAGAACGTTGAGCTATTTCATTATTGCGATCCCAATATGGTCCGCCAAGATCCCAATTTGCAAACCACAATTCTTCAGTTTCCAGATATTGGCTTTCAAAGTTAAACATTCCATCGTGTGCAATAAAAGCTTTGAAGCGCCCCTCATGATGTCCGGCAAGCCAATACACTGAAAAGCCACCATAACTGGCACCTATTGCACCCAAACTGTTTGCATCAACATAAGATTCTGCGGCCAAAGTGTCAATAGCAGTCAGATAATCTTCCATATTTTGACCGCCATAATCACCACTAATTTGCTCCAGCCACTCCTGACCAAATCCTGGAACTCCACGACGATTTGGTGCCACAACGATATAACCATTGGCTGCCATCATCTGAAAATTCCATCGATAACTCCAAAATTGCCCAACCATTCCCTGAGGACCACCTTGACAATATAGAAGGGTAGGATATTTTTTATTTGGATCAAAATGAGGAGGATAAATAACCCAAGTTAACATCTGTTTTCCATCGGTAGTTGTGATCCAACGCTCTTCTACGTTCCCCATTGCAAGCTGATCAAGAAGATTAGTATTCACATTGGAGATATTAATATCAGCTCCATCAGTTGTATTTACCGCATATATTTCGCTAGGCATTGACATACTTTGTCGCTGTGCAATAAACTGATCTCCGGCCATTTCAAAAGCATCATAATCATGAACTCCGCTTGTAATGGTTTTCACAGAATCTGTTGCAAGAGAAATTTCATAGAGTTGTTGAGTTCCATGCCATCCGCTAATAAAATATATGGCTTTAGCATCTTCTCTCCAACGCAAATTTGCTACGTGTTGATCAAAATCTTTGGTATGATATTTTGATTCACCTGTAGCCATATCCATAACAAAAAGCCTCTGTTTATCAGACTCATAACCATCGCGTTCCATACTTTCCCATGCCAGCATTGAACCATCAGGCGAGAATACAGGATTCATATCATAGCCCATCATACCTTCTGTAAGATTTGAAGTTTCTCCACTTTCCAACTCATAGAGATACAAGTCTGAATTAGTTGACAATGAGTACTCAATACCCGATTTTTTACGACATGTATATACAATCGATTTTCCATCTGGAGCCCAATTTATTTGTTCCAATCCGCCAAAAGGCTTCATAGGGACTTCATAAGGCTCTCCATCAAGAAGATCAACATGATTTGTTAGATGAGATCCATCATATTGAGCAATAAAAAGATGACTGGTAGAACTTACCCACTCATCCCAATGGCGGAACATAAGATCGTCGATTATTCGAGCATCGGCTTTATCAAGATCAGGATAAATATCCTGAGTTGTTATATTCAATATTTCTTTAGTATATGCAATTGCAGATGCATCAGGAGCAAATTCAAATCCAGTAATTCCACCTTCTACAGATGAAATTTGTTTTTTCTCACTGCCATCAACATTCATTTCAAAGAGTTGAATGCTTTCATCATCGGCAAAACCTAAAAAACCAATCACTTTGTCGCTTTTCCAACGAGCATTATACTCACCGGAATTTGTATTTGTAATATTTTTCCGATCAGAACCATCAATGTTCATTATATACAAATCACGATTCCCTTTATTTTCTTCCCAGTTATACCAAGTAATACCAAAAAGAACTTTAGTCTGATCCGGGGATATCTGAATTTCGCTAACTCTTCCAAACGCCCACATCACTTCAGGTGTCATCACATCACTTTCCAGTGTCAAATCCTGAGGTCCAATAACTTGATCCTTAACTTCAGTATTCAAACATGAACTAAACAATGCTATAATAGCAATGAGAAACAGAACTTTTTTCATAATTATTGATTTAATAGTTTTCTTCTAATCGGTTTAATCCTTCAATGGCTTTATCGTAATTTTCCCGCAAGTCTAACGCTTTTCGGTAATCGGCTTCAGCCTTATCGTATTTACCCATTTCCTCATAGGCAAGTCCACGATTAAAATATGCTTCAACATACTCTGGATTGGCCTTGATAGCTTTATCAAATCTCTCTATAGCCCCCTGAAAATCTTCCATATATACCAGATAAATATATCCGATATTATACCAAGCCTGAGCATAATTTTCATCCATATTCAAAATAGCATCATACTGATGAATAGCGCTGTTATATTCGCCATTACTTTGTAACCAGAAACCATAAGCATAATGTCCTTCAATGGAATACTCGTTAATACTAACAGCTGTTTTGAAGTAATTACCAGCAATGGGATCCCCCATTTCCTCCATAATATATCCCAGCATAATGAAAGCATCAAAATACTCAGCATCTAATTGAGTTGCTTCCTGGAGATCGACAATAGCTTTAGTGGTATCACCCTGCTCCAGCCTAGCATAACCACGCATAAAGTATGCCTGGGCACTGTACTTATCAATTTCGAGTGCTTTACTCAGATAAAGATAAACCTTATCATAGTCCTCTAAAAAAAGATTGAGTTCAGCAAGTTTCAGACTTGGCTCCGGATTTTGCGGATCCATATCAAATGCCTTAAGCAAGGTTTTACGACAATTCTCAATACTTCCTTGTGCCAAATAGATATCTCCAAGAAGAATATAATTCTCTGTCTTTTCAGGATTCAAATCAATGGCAGTAGAAATATCATTAAGAGCCTTGTTTAGATTATTATTACGAAGAAAATACATGGCTCGTTGATAATACAAGCTATCCACTTCAGGATTTTCCGCAATATTCTTATTTAAACGATCAATCTCAGTCAGGGTAGTATCCTTATTATTTATATCATCCTGTTTTTGTGAACCAGAACAGGAAATCATTCCCCAAATAAGGAATGATACTATCAAAAAATATTTAGTCATTCAATTTATTTTTCGTTCAAATTTGCGACAATCTTTGTTTCAAGTTCTTCCATTAATTCCGGATTATCCAGTAAAAGATTTTTAACGGCTTCTCTACCCTGCCCGAGTTTTGTTTCACCATATGAGAACCATGAACCACTTTTCTTTATCACATTTTGCTCTACACCCAGATCAACAATTTCGCCAACTTTTGAAAATCCAAGACCATAAACGATATCAAGTTCAGCCTGTTGAAAAGGAGGAGCAACTTTGTTTTTCACAACTTTAACCCTAACGCGGTTTCCAAGAATCTGATCACCATCTTTTATCTGTGCCATACGGCGAATATCGATACGAATTGATGCATAAAACTTGAGCGCATTTCCACCGGTTGTTGTTTCAGGATTTCCAAACATTACCCCAATTTTTTCACGCAACTGATTGATAAATATACAAGTACTACGAGTTTTACTGATACTTCCAGTTAATTTTCTTAATGCCTGAGACATCAATCTGGCATGCAATCCCATTTTTGAATCGCCCATTTCTCCTTCAATCTCGCTTCTTGGAGTTAAAGCTGCAACAGAATCCACAACTATAATGTCAATAGCACCACTGCGAATCAAATTATCAGTAATTTCAAGCGCTTGCTCACCATCATCAGGCTGAGAGATCAGCAAATTATCAACATCTACTCCAAGATTTTTCGCATATTGAACATCAAAAGCATGCTCAGCATCAATAAAAGCTGCAATTCCGCCTTTTTTCTGCGCCTCAGCAATGGCATGAATTGCTAAAGTTGTTTTACCAGAACTTTCAGGGCCATAAATTTCAACTACACGTCCTCTGGGAAATCCACCCACGCCCAAAGCATGGTCTATACTAATACTTCCAGTTGATATTACATCTATTCCTTCTGCCACAGGATTATCTCCCAGCCTCATTATTGCGCCTTTACCATACGATTTTTCCAGTCGCTCCATGGTGAGCTTCAGCGCTTTCATTTTTTCGCTGTTTACCTGATTTTCTTTCTTTTCGCTCATAGTTTATATGTTTAATTCTTTAAAAATTTGCTCTGTACTTTCCTTGGTTTTCACTTTGGAAATAAGTTTTTCCACCACACCATCACCATCGATAATAAATGTAGAACGAAGAACGCCTTCATACTCTTTGCCCATGAATTTTTTTAGACCCCAAACACCGTAGCTCTTAATAATTTCCTTTTCAGTATCTGCTACCAGTGGAAACGGCAATTCAAATTTTGCACGAAATTTCTCGTGGGATGCTTCAGTATCCGGGCTAATTCCTATCAGATAGAAACCCTGCTTCTGAAGCTCTTTATAATTATCTCTAAAATTACATGCCTCGGCATTACATCCGGGGGTATTGTCTTTCGGATAAAAATACACTATACGGCGCTGCCCTTTCAAATCACTCAAATTCAATTTCTTACCACTCATATCTATAAAAGAAAAATCGGGTGCTTTTTGTCCTTCCTGTATCATGCGTCTTTTTTTTATAAAGGTAATAACTTATCGGAAAACTGCAGGATTTTTTCCTCACATCTTTTCAACACAAAAGTATAAATTGCTGCTCCTCGAGTCGGTTATTAATTGGTTATTGTCGATAGTAAATATTTGTAAACGGTTACACACGGAGGAGAATCTTACACAAACCGCTCAATATGCGCCACAATATCTTCGGTTTTATCGTAAAGACCTAAATCGAGGTTTTGCAAATCACCACGATCTGACATGATTTTAATCAAAGGATACACAGGTCTTTCATTATTCCAGTAATTTTCATCCATAAAAACCATGGGGCTGGCATAGCCAAAAGATAAATAGTGATTCTGGGTAATTTCCTGGAAGATTTCCTGCAGGGTGCCGGCACTACCGGGAGCGAAAATGATTCCACCTTTGGCAATGGTAAGCAGGCCATCTTCGCGCACAGAGTTTGCAAAATACTTGGCAATATGCGTAGCAAAAGGCGTGGGAGGTTCATGACCATAAAGCCAGGTAGGAATTCCAAGACTCTCCCGCCCCGGATTTGGGAATTTTTCAATTACTTTAAACGCCGTAGACAACCACGCTTTATCTTTATATATAGGTGCGGCCGACAAGATTTCAATTGCAGCATGCAAATCAGCCAAGTTCCTAGTGGCAAACCAGGCTCCCAAATGTGTTGCTTCCATTGCACCGGGACCACCACCAGAAAGCATCAAATAACCTTTTTCACTAAGTGCTTTTGAAATTTCTGCCACCTGAGTATATTGGTGCGCATTTCGCAATAGGGCATGACCACCCATAATGGCCACCAGCTTTTTCTCATCATATTGCTGAATGAATTCCTGTAGCGCATCAGTAATGCCGTGATCATGCATTCTCCTGGCCAGTGTTTCTTCAATATCATGAGCCTCCTTGCCTGTTTTCAGATAATGGTTATATACAATGGAATCATAAGTTTGCATAAAGGTTTCCGGCCGATCAGGATCATAATCATTATATAAAGTATCCTTGCTGTATAGCATATTAGGATACATTTTATAGGGAACATTTAATGATTGGAAAATAAAATTTGTACGATACAAATGATCACGTATTTTATCTGTCATTGTACAACCGAGGAAAATGCAGTTCTGAAATGTAATATGCAGAATCTCCTTCTCAAAACTTGTCAGATCTATAGATTGTAAAGCATAGTTTTGAATAAGTTTTTGATTCAGGCATTTCTTAAAATCTTCAATATTTTCCAAGTCTTTCATGAAGTTCATTTTTATTGAATGCAAAATACGAAAACTGAGAAAATATTTCATTAAAATATGAAATCTATGAACTTTTGCATCTATATGTCGGATATACAAGGACAAAATAAGAGGGACTTTAGACAAATTTCAATAAAGAAATGTCTTCACAGACTTTTTATCGTGACATTTTCGTTGTATATTTACCAATGAACCAATAAACCAAAAACCAAAATTATGAAAACAACATTGAAAATTACGGCAGTGTTGCTCCTCTTTTTATTTCTAGGAGCATGCGGCGGCAGGGTCCAAGACAAGTCGTCAGACAACACAGTAACAACTGACGCAAGTGAAGATTACGGAGATGATCTTGATGAAGTAGCCTATTATGAAGAAGGCTATGCTGACAACGAATCGAGCGAATATTCCAAAGACTCCCGAAGTCCTTCTTCTACAGGCGGTAAGCAATCAGCCCAAGAGGTTACTAAGGTTATTTCATCCAGTGCTGCAAGCATTGGTGAGATTGATTCAGTAAAGAAACTTATTCGCAAGGCAGACTTAAAATTTCGCACTCAAAATGTAGTCAATAGTACTTATGCGCTTGAGACTTTAACTAAACATTTTAATGGATATGTAAGTTACACTCACCTTGAATCCAGCATTAATCGTACAGAAGAAACCAAAATTTCAGAAGACTCACTTATTGAATCAATTTATTATACAGTAAGCAACTCTATGGTTATTCGCGTACCAGTGGAAAATCTTGATACTATGCTTAAAAGCATGGTTATTTTGATTGACTTCCTCGATTATCGCACAATAACTGCTGAAGATGTAACGTTTCGCTTAATGAGCAAGGAATTGGAACGCAAAAGAAACGAGCTATACAATATGCGTATCAGCAATGCAGCCGCCAATACTTCGTCTAACTTAAATATGCAGGTTTCTGCTGCTGAAAGTCAGCTTCAGAAGCAAATTGGAATTGATGAAGCAAAGATTGAAACACTCAAAATTTTTGATGATATTGAATATGCAACCATCTCACTAGAAATGTATGGCCGCGAAAAAATTAAGCATGAAGTTCTTGCCGATGAAAAGAATATAGATTCTTATAAGCCAGGATTTGGAAGAAAAATTGGAATTGCACTTAATAGTGGTTTGAATTTCATTGAGAATTTCATTCTTGTACTATTTGCTATATGGCCCCTATATATTTTAGGTGGAATTGCCTTAATTATTGTCAGAATTGTAAAGAAGAGAAATAAGAATAAGAATAAGAAAGCAAGCTAAATCATTCCTGAAGTTTTTGCCGCGTCTTGAATAGTTCAGCGCGGTGAAAACTTTTTGATTTAGAATAAATCAACACCAGTTAAATCCGCTGCTTTTCGAATAATATCCTCGGGACTCAAATTTGATTTTTCCTCAGTAAATATCAACAATTCTGCTGCTTTTGGAACAAGATTCAGTGTAAAAGGAAATCGCAAAAATTTCGAATCTGGCATAGCCGGATGCAATCTTACCCTATCGAGTGCATCTGCATCTTTTAATATTTTAAGTGTTTCATTATCGTTTTCCTCATAGAGAGAATGTAAAATAATCGCCTCCTCTATTTCACACAAATCAATTTCACTCGCACCAAAACTCTTAAAAAACTCTCTATAAATTGGGAATTTATTTTTAGCCGATTTTTCACCATGAGAAGGATCAACTTTATCATTTACCCTACCCATATCGTGAACCATTGCAGCAAAAAAGGCATTGCGTCCTTTCTCAGATCCTGCAAGTTTTGCGACAACCTGAGTCCAAGCCATAACCCGATACGTATGCATTAAGCCATGAAGATATGAAGGATGGGTAAAATCAGAATCATGGAGCACAAACTCATTCAGTCGATATAGACAATCATTTTTCTTCATCAAAATTGTCCTCTTTGAGTAGCAATCCGAAATCAGAAATAATACTTGTGATTAGTATTGCAAAGCCGTTTACATCTCCGCAAATATTACCACCAGTTGCTGCTCCACAATAATAGATATTTCCATTCAATATCTCCTTCTCATTTTTATCATACAAAGCCAAAAAAGCACTTGTTCCCCCATCACAATCGATAAGTTGCGCATCCTCGCATTCCTCAATTCCATAAGATGGAAATGAATCTATCAATAATTGAAAAGCTCCTTCTTTTATCGGAACTATAGTGTCTGTAAGCAATTGCCCATAAGAATTCACTTTCACATACGCCTCTGTTTCTGTCATCACAATATCATAGCTTCTATGAAATTCAGGGGGCACAGACGAATCGGTATAGCTGTAAACAATTTTCGAAAATGTGATTTTTTCGCCACTGTCGGACAAATTGGATTCATTATTATCGTTTTTAATGTTTCCACATGCTGATAATAGCGAAATAACGATCAAAGCAATTGAAATTTTCATATTATTCCTTTAACTGTGATTTGAAATCAGGAATTTTACTCTTCAACAGATACCCAAAGCCTTTTAAATCACCTGTAAGCGTACCATAACTCTCTCCTCCGCAATAATAAACAGATCCGGAAAGAATCGTATTATTCTCAGCATCTATTATTTTCAATTGCTCGCCTGTTCCTCCCACACAACCATCTGGATCTTTCTTGTCGCAAGTCTTTATATTAAAAGACGGCAAAGAATCGCAAATTTCTTCAAAGTCTTCTTTTGCTAATGCAAATGAAGTATCGGTCAAAATCTCTCCATAACTATCTACAGTTAAGTAAATGGTATCATGCACAACTGTAATATCATAACTACGATGATATGGAGGCGGAACAGATGAATCGGAAAAATGGTACTCAATTCGTGATATTTTAGTTTTGCTGTTTTCCATGTTTTTGTGGTTTTTACATGAGAAGAGTAGAATTAATGCCATAATGGGAAATAATAGTCTCATTTCAGGTGTATTTGATTTATACAAATATACTTAAAAGCAGTTTCACGGGAAATAGTATTTTTGTAATCAATGCAAAGTAGTTTTGAACATATTAACCAATTGGCTGGGAAATCGATTCCTTTCACGTTTTTCATTTCTTATGATAAAAGAAATATTCTCTGTTTTACCGATAGTGAATTGGAAGCAAATGGTGTGTTTTTCGAAACTGAATCAAACAAGAAAACAAATAAGGGAGCTAGTCCACAAATAACAGAAAAGAGTCCAATAAGCAGGAATAGCTTTCAAGAAGCATTTGATCATGTGCAAAAGCATCTGCATTATGGAAATTCCTATCTATTAAATCTCACATTCAAAACACCCATTAAGCTCAATTGTAGTCTTGAGGATGTATTCAAACAGAGCAGCGCTTCTTACCGTGGATATATTCCTCAAAAATTTACGTTTTTCAGTCCGGAATCTTTCATTAAAATAAGCAAAGAAGGGATAATCAGAGCTTTTCCAATGAAAGGCACTTCTTCTGTTTCTAATGATCCAACCGGACAAAAGCTCAAGGAGAGCATTAAAGAAAAATCTGAGCATAATACAATTGTGGATTTGCTTCGCAATGATCTGGCTATAGTAGCTAAGAATGTTGAAGTAAAGAATTTTGCTTACTTGGCAAAAATTCGCACAGGTAAAGGCAGCGAGATTTGGCAAATGAGCTCAGAAATTATTGCACAGCTAGATAAAGATTGGCCGGGAAGACTTGGAGACATTTTAGAAAAGATCTTACCTGCAGGCAGCATAAGTGGTGCTCCCAAGGAAAAGACCATAGATATTATTTCTAAAGCTGAGGATTATAATCGTGGATTTTACACCGGAATTGCCGGCAGATTTGACGGAAAAGAACTTGATTCATGCGTAATGATACGCTTCATTGCTGAAGAAAACGGGAAACACTATTATTGCAGTGGTGGCGGAATAAACTATCTTTCAAATGTAGATGATGAGTATGCAGAATACCTCGAAAAAATATACATTCCCTCTATTTGAGAGTGTGTCTTTTAAAAATAGAGAGTTTCGTCTTGCAGAATACCATTTAAGCAGGATGGAACGCAGTGCGATGAAATTGTTCGGCACATTTTCTCATAAAAATATTTTCGAGGATATTTCCCCATCAGATTACAAAAAAGACGTTCAGTACAAATGTAGAATTACATATAATTCGAAGGATTTCAATGTTGAATTCTCAGAGTACAAACAAAAGAGAATTGAGAAAATCAAGATTGTTGAAGCGCCTGATATTGATTATGCTTTGAAATATTCCGATCGGTCTTATCTAGAAAAACTTAAAGCCTCATATCCCTATTACGATGAAATCTTAATTACTCAAAAAGGATATATTTGCGACACAAGTATTGCCAATCTTATACTCATCAAAGGAGCGAATTTATACACTCCAAAAACTTGCTTATTAGAAGGAGTGCAAAGAGCGTATTTACTGGATCAGAAATTGATTGAGCAACGAACAATTCATATCGATGACCTAAGCGAGTATGATTTCATGATGCCTATAAACGCAATGAATGGGCTGGAGGAGGCGCTAATAATCTCCATAGAGAGTATTGACGATTAAGATCGAATAACCTTATAATCCCAATCTCCCTCAATTTGAATGATTGTAGAGGCCTGAATTTGATGAATGGAATATCGATTATACTCAACTACATAATCAACAGCATCAAGAATTTGATGATCAATTTCAGAAAAGGCCATGGGATTATGATTTCCAGACACATTGGCTGAAGTTGAAACAATAGGTTTGCCATAGGCAGATATAAGGTCATGCACAAATGCTTCTTTCACGACACGAATAGCGATACTTCTATCCTCAGCCACAAGAATATCAGGCAGATTATGAACATCTTGATAAATTATGGTAAGAGGTGTACTTACTTTTTCCATCAGGTCGAGAGCGATGGGGGGTACTTTTTTTACATAGGTTTCTAACTGGCTAATATCCGACAGCAGAATAATAAATGCCTTCGATTCGCAACGCTGCTTAATTTTATAGATTTTAGCTACAGCTTTTTTATTTGTTGCATCGCATCCCAGCCCCCAAATAGTATCAGTTGGGTAAAGTATTGTACCTTCATTACGGAGTACCTTCACACATTCATCCAAATCTTTCTTATAATCAATCTTGCTCATACCTTCAATACTTTCAACAATTGTTCCGTTTTAATTTCATTGCCACACTTAAAATGCTTTTCAGGGCATGTGCGATGACCATGAATGCCACAAGGGCGGCAATCTAATTCCCCATCATATTCAATGATATGCGAATCGGAGCTTAAAGGAGTGAACCCAAAAGCAGGTAGTGTACTGCAAAACACAGTAGATATTGGAGCATTTACTGCACTTGCTAAATGAGTAGGTGCACTATCGTTTGCATAATTCATTTTAGCGTGTTTCATCACATAAGCAGATTGCCTTAATGACAATTTACCGCACAAATTTAGTTGATTTTGTTTTCCGTTTGTAAAAATATTTTCGGCAAGCGTACTATCTTCCTTGCTTCCGATTGCAATAATCTGAATATCAAAAGGAATTTCATCTATAAACTTCTTCCATTTCTCAATTGGATAACGCTTTGTTTTCCATACTGATCCAGGAGCAATAGTAATATAATTTTCATGAATTCCATAAGAAGAAAAATCGACATTTTCCGCAGAAATATAAGGATTCTGCAATTTTATATCTGGGAATAATACTTTGATTAGCAAATGATTACGCTCAATTTCATGACAGTCAAATGAATGTTCAACACGTTTACTGAATAGAAATGAAAGTGGATTTTTTTTAAATCCAACAGTTTTTCTAGCTCCACTTCTGACCGTAAGAAAGCCAGAACTTCCAAATCGATGAACATTTACAACGAGGTCGTATCGTTCTTTCCGAACAACGTGAATAAGGGCAAAGAGATTCTTATATTTAGAAGATTTGTCCCAGGAAATAACATTTCGAATATGTGGATGTTCCTGTAGAACGGTTGTGCATGATTTAGGCACAAAGAAGTCGATAATAAATTTCTCATCATAAGCTTTAAGCGAAGCTGACAAAGAGGTAGCCAGAATAACATCGCCTATAAAAGCAGTTTGAATGATAAGTATTTTTTTCATAATGGTGTAAAGATATACAAATAGCGAGAATTGGGGGCAAAAAAAACCCTGACACAAAGGTCAGGGTTTTATTAAAAGATTGGCGATGACATACTCTCCCGCCGTGGCAGTACCATCTGCGCAAGTGGGCTTAACGACTCTGTTCGGAATGGGAAGAGGTGAGCCCCACCGCAATAATCACCAAAAGATTTTGAATACGGTTTGACATAAAAAAGGAAGAGCAAAAGAAAAAGGCTGGTCCGAATTAGAAAGCTAACGGGTAATTAGTACTGCTCGGCTTTGCCATTACTGACTTTACACCTACAGCCTATCAACGTTGTAGTCTTCAACGACCCTTAAAGGAATTCTCATCTTGAAGCAGGCTTCGTGCTTAGATGCTTTCAGCACTTATCCATTCCATACGTAGCTACCCTGCGATGCGGCTGGCGCCACAACAGGTGCACTAGAGGTATGTCCATCCCGGTCCTCTCGTACTAAGGACAGCACTTCTCAAAATTCCAACGCCCACCACAGATAGGGACCGAACTGTCTCGCGACGTTCTGAACCCAGCTCGCGTGCCACTTTAATGGGCGAACAGCCCAACCCTTGGGACCTGCTTCAGCCCCAGGATGTGACGAGCCGACATCGAGGTGCCAAACCACTCCGTCGATGTGAGCTCTTGGGAGTGATCAGCCTGTTATCCCCG
>JAFGWG010000165.1 GCA_016937255.1 Bacteroidales bacterium | reverse complement strand
CTTTTAAGTTTAAGTACTCGTTTTTTGCAGCAATTACAATGCTAACAGAGGGCAGTCGTTGTTTTCCCGGAGGTTTTTCTTTAAAAAATGCCAACCGGCTGAAAATAAACCAATAATAAATAAGGAAAATAAAAACAGAAGTTCCCAGCGATCCAAGCAGAATCAGCAGATACAGCGGATGTTCGGTAAAATTCGGATCAAATAGCATAATGGGACAAAAGTAATTCAAATATTTTTTGTGGGAAGAGGAGATACTGTCCCAAAAAGTGTGTAAAGTGAGTCTTATTAAATTTGAAGTGTGAACTTTAAAATTTAAAATATGAAAGACCTACACTTTACACGAGAGCAAGTTACAAAGATTTTGGAAAACATTGCAAAAGAAGATAACGGATTGCAAGAAATCATGAAAATGAGACTTGAAGCACTAATGCGTGCTGAGCGACAGGAACACAATGATATTCAGAGAGATATGAGTAATGGGTATCGATCTGTAAAGGCATTTGGTAAGGGAAAAATACTTGAGCTAAAAGTGCCTCGAAGTTAAGCTGGGCATTTTTATCCTGCAATACTTGGATTGCTTCGGGATCAGGAGGAAGAGTGCCGCCGGCTAGTATTTAGTTTATATGGTGCGGGATTAACAACCCAACAAGTTGGGGAACTCTTTGATGATATTTATGGCAGACAATACAGCACAAGCCAGATTAGTCGTATGTTTAATTTTGCTCGAGAAGAGGCAAAACTATGGCTTGGACGTCCATTAGAACCATATTACCCGATAATATACATTGATGCAACATTTATACATACGCGCAGGCTAGAAAGTGTTAGCAAAGAGGCGTATTACACCAACTTGGGATACGACCAGATCGCACCCGGGAAATACTTGCAATAGTGAATTTCCCAACAGAAAGTGCATTGGCATGGGAGGATATATTTGCATCATTAAAACAACGCGGGATGGAGAACACAGGCCTTGTAGCAGCAGATGCTCTTAGCTCAATAGAAAATACCATATGGCGTCATTTTTCGTCCTCAGAAGTGCAACTTTGTACAGTTCACTTAGAAAGGAATGTACTAAAACATGCGAAATCAAAAGAAAAAGAAGAGCTTGCAAATAACTTAAAAGAGGTAATAAGCACGGGAGATAAATCTGATAGCCCTGACCAAGTGTGGAATAGATGGCAAGTGTTTTGCCAAAAATGGGGCAAAAAGTATCCTGCAATCAACCGCATGGGGCAAAATGAACGCTATAGGCTTTATTTTACTTATTTAGGCTTTGATTACCGCATGCAAAATTTGATTTACACCACAAATTGGATAGAACGATTAAACAGGGACTATAAAAGAACCACACGGATGCGGGGAGCTTTGCCCAATGCAGATCCAACGATACTACTTCTAGGTTATGTTGCAATGAGTAGAACCGCATATCAACGTAAAATACCCAAGATAAACTATGAAAGCACCAAATTACAATAGACAGAATGATTATCTTTGACTTTAGAAATAAGACTCATTACACACAAAAAGGGATACTACCGTTTTTGCGTATGATATTGAAATATTTTATATTTGACGAGGTAATTTTAAAATCACTAATATGAAACACGGTAAACTTTTTTTGATTTTCGCCATCATGGCTCAGTTTGCATTTGCACAAACCTCGGGAGGTCCCGATGCTTTTGGATATTCTTGGAAAAACTCCGATGATGCACAGGGTCCGGTATTCAACTGGGTAGATATTACTGGCTCGGGAACATTGGTTGCCGGAGTTGCTGATGATAATGCCGTAGGTCCGTTTACCCTTCCCTTTCAGTTTTATTATTATGATTCTTCATACACCGAAATTAAAATTGGCAGCAATGGTTGGGTAAGTCTAAACAATGTAGGTAATCTGGCTCATTGTTTTCCTGTTATTCCAACTCCTAGTATTGGAGGAGACAACTTGATTTGCCCCTTTACCACAGATCTGAATTTTAATGATGGCTCTGTAACAAATTACGGAAGTATTTATTATCACACTTTGGGAACTGATACTTTCATTGTTTCATATATTGATGCGCCTTTCTGGGTGAATGCAACTCCCGATTTTGTTGGCTATAATACCTTTCAGGTGATTTTTGATGCATCTGATTATTCCATCACTTTTCAGTATTTGCAAATGGAAGACACATTGGCTTCATATGTATCAGCTTGCATCAGAAACTCTGTTGTTGGAATTGAAAATAAGGACGGCTCTATTGGCTTAGAAGTTTACGCCGACACCATTCTTCCCCCAGATTCCATGGCAGTTAAATTTACATGTCCGGGCTGTTTTACGGTTGGTGTTGAAGAAGATCAAATCAGCGTAAATGTGTATCCAAATCCTGCAGAAAATTATGTGAATGTTGGGGCAGAAGGGCTCTTATATTTTGAACTGATTGATGAAAGTGGCCGCATACTTCAAGTGGAAACCGGCAATAGAATGGATCTTTCAGCTTTTACTGCAGGAATCTATATTTTGCGCATAGTTACTGAAGAGAAAACCTCGTTTTCTAAGATTTTGATTAGGTAGAACGACAGCATTTTTTATCTCAAAAGGACATAATCTAACCCACAAATATAAGTTTCATTCAATTCGCATGCTCAATTATGAAATGCTGTTCCAATGCCGACTCCCGAAGGAGACGTAAATTAATAAATTAGAATAAGCGAATTGAGTTTACTAAACCGCACAGCGGGTATATTTTACATTTTTTTGCATGGCTCCCTTTGATGATTGATAAAAAATCATTATTTTTGAACGAATGAAGATGGGTGCTAACCGTACATATACAGCCGCGCACTAACGTATAAGAACGGTTTTACCGTTCTTATAAACGAGTTGTGCCTCATACAAAAGCTCCACGCACATTGGCACATTTGGTTTTTTCCGACACACGAGCCAACACTCAAAAACCAAAAGAGCCATTTTTTTCCAACGCTCGACAAAAAAATATTTAAGAAGTAAACGACATTTAAAAAACTATTGTATTTTTGTCAAAATATGACAAGTCAAATGAAAGAAACATTTGGAGAATATATAAAACGACTTCGGACAGAAAACGAATTGACACTAACTCAACTCGCAGCCAAACTTGACTTGGATTCTGCAAACCTTAGTAAAATTGAGAACAACAAAAGAGAATTTGACGAAAAACGACTCGAACTTTTGGCAAATGTTTTCAACCTTGACTTAGCAAAATTGAGAACCGAATTTTTTAGCGACATCATTGCAAAAAAAATTTATGACAACAATTGCGATAGTGAAACGCTAATTCTAGCAGAACAAAAAGTTGAATATTTAAAATCTAAAAATCTTACAACAATATGAATATAGTATCTTTTTTCGCAGGTGCAGGTGGACTTGACCTTGGTTTCCAAAAAGCAGGTTTTAATGTTATTTGGGCAAACGAATACGACAAAGAAATTTGGGAGACTTACGAAAAAAACCATCCTCACACAATTCTTGACAAAAGAAGTTTAGTAAATATCCCAGCTGATGATGTTCCTGAATGTGATGGAATAATTGGTGGACCTCCTTGCCAAAGTTGGAGTGAAGCGGGTGCAATGAAAGGAATTGAAGACAAAAGAGGTCAACTTTTTTATGATTTCATCAGAATTTTAGAAGCGAAACAACCTAAATTTTTTCTTGCTGAAAATGTTAGTGGAATGCTTTTAGGCAGGCATTCAGAAGCATTAGAAAACATAAAAGAAATGTTCAGAAATGCAGGAGTTGGTTACGAACTCTCTTTTGAAATGGTTAATGCTCGTGATTACAACGTGCCACAAGATAGAAAACGTGTAATATTTGTAGGGATTCGTAAAGACTTAGGTTTTAAATACCAATTTCAAAAACCAAACTTTCCTAAATTAACACTTCAAGAAACCATTTATGATTTAAAAGACAATGTTTTACCAGCATTGCCTTACAACAAAACGAACGGAGAACAATGTGCTTTGCCAAATCACGAATATATGATTGGAGATTTTTCTACAATTTTTATGTCCAGAAATAGAGTTAGAAGTTGGGATGAGCAATCGTTTACAATTCAAGCAGGTGGCAGACACGCTCCTATTCATCCACAAGCACCCAAAATGAAATTGTTTAACCTATTAAATGCAGCATAAATGGATAAAAATAACTACATCAAAACATTGGAAATGTGTGAAGAACTGAAAACAAAGCTAGATGAGTTATCTGAACTACTGAATTTTTCTGTTAATCAAGGAATTGCTAACAAGTTCAATGATAAAAAAGAAGATTTAAAAAATTGGATTGAGGAAATAGAATTTACAATTAATGATTATGAGCAAAATTAACTTTCAATTTTTTCCACGTTCTCAAGGAATAAGCCCCAATATTAGAAATGTTATTGATTGTTTCATTAAGGCTGAAAATGAAATTGATTCAGAACTTTTTAACCTTAAAAGCAACGAAGTTCTTCAAAGAATTCAACCTTATCTTTCTGAACTAGGCTATAAAGTTGAAACAAGTAAGTCTCAAAATGATAAAATAGATGTTCCTGTTTTGTTTGGATTAGACAATAGAATTGATAAATCATTTAATGCAGATGCTTTAAGTGAAGATGGAAAAATTGTTATTGAGGTTGAAGCAGGCAGAGCAACTGAAAACAATCAATTTTTAAAAGATATTTTTCAGGCTTGTATGATGTATGAAGTTGAATATTTAATTATTGCTGTACGAAATATTTATAGAGGTCATAAAGACTTTGAAATAATTTATACATTTCTCGAAACCTTATATATATCAAATCGTTTACATTTACCATTAAAAGGAATTTTACTTATTGGCTACTGAATGGAACAGAGTTAACAATGTTGGAGAAGCATTGGAAATGTTTGTAAAAGACGCTTTTGCAAATACGATTCAAGAACAAGACGAGCAAGTTAAAAACACAAGATTTAACCAAGTATTTTCTTGGCTTGGAAATCAAAATCATCCACCCGACATAATGATTCGTCAAGGTGATGCTATTGAAGTTAAGAAAACTCAAAGTGCAAATAGTGATTTGGCATTAAATAGTTCTTATCCAAAATCAAACATTCAGTCTAACAGCAATATGATAACACAAGAATGCAGAACTTGTGAGAATTGGACTGAAAAAGACTTGATTTATTGCGTTGGTCATACAACAGACGATTCTATAAAATCGCTTTGGATGGTTTATGGAAACATTTATGCGGCCAAACACGAAACATACCAAGTAATTAAACAAAAAATTACAAACGGAATAAACGAAATTCCAAATGTTGAACTTGCAGAAACAAACGAGTTGGGCAGAGTAAACAGAGTTGACCCACTTGGAATAACAAATTTGAGAATCCGTGGAATGTGGCAAATTCAAAATCCAAGAAGAGTTTTCAATTATTTACATGCAACAGGAGACAATTTTGAACTCGTTGCAGTTATCCCGACCAATAAATACAACTCGTTCCCGACTGACAGCAAAAACAGAATTGAAAATTTGGATAATCCGAATTTAAGTATTTCTGATGTTCAACTTAAAGACCCGAACAATCCTGCAAATTTGATTGATAGTAAGTTAATCGTTTATAAGCAATGAAATTACTTTCACTAAAAAGTACAAATTTCCGTCATTTTTCGGAGGAAACAGAAGTGTCTTTTGGAGACAGGATTACAGTGATTTCTGGTCAAAACGGAACTGGAAAATCATCCTTGCTAGGTTGGGTTGCACAACTCTGTAAATTTGATTCAGATATTAAACAAGTTACAGGTGTTAAATTTGAAGAAGATTGGGGTAAAATATTTAGATTTTGTAAGGAGAATGATTACAACAAAAAATACAAAGTTACTTTCGAAATAGAAGAAAATGGAATAAAAAATCAAGTGGAATTAAGCACTAGATTTATCCCTTCTGTTAACAGATACAAATGTGATTTTGATAGAGATATTAAAGGAAGTCCTAAAAGAGCTATTCAATTTCCTCTAATTTATTTGGGTTTAAGAAGATTAATTCCCCTATCAACTGAAAGTGAAAATAAAATCAAGAAAAATAACATCCAACTTTCGACATCTGATATTAGTTTATTCAATTCCCTGTCCAAAGAAATTTTACTTTTAATTGATGAATCAATAACGCCCGATGCAGTTACGTCTCCAAATAAGAATGTTTTAGCTATGAAAACTAAGCATTATAATCATTTGGGCAATTCGGCTGGTCAAGATAATATTGGTCAAATTTTAGCAGCAATTATTTCATTTTCTAAGTTAAAGGAAAAATTAGGTGCTACATACAAAGGAGGTATTTTATTAATTGACGAAATAGATGCAACATTATATGCAGGCTCGCAGATTAAGCTTTTGACCATTTTAAACAAACATGATACATCACTTAATTTACAGGTGGTTTTCTCTACTCATTCAATTGAAATATTAGAATTTATAAGCAACGAAATTGAACTTAAATCTTTCATAGGAAAAGGCAGTGTCATCAATTTTCTAAAAACAACTGATGGTGTCATTTCAAATGAAATAAATCCATCCATAGATTGGATAAAACTTAAGATTAAGGCTTTAAGAGGAATAAATCAAAAACCAGAAAAAATAAATTTAATTTGTGAAGATTTATCAGCGCAACTTTGGATAAAAAACCTCATACAAAATTCTGATTTAAAATCATTTGTCTCAATTGGTGGTGCTAACTTAGGAAAAGGGACTTTGTCTAGTATGGCAAAAAGCAACTCAAAAGTACTTCAACAACTTAAATATGTATTAGATGGTGACGCAAGAAACGACAAAAACATTGATTCTACGAAGAAAAATATCACCTTTTTACCTGGAGTTTCTGGGGTAGAAATTATTATGTATCACTTTATAAGGTCATTACCTGAAAATGATGAATTTTGGAATGATTCGATTAATTTAACAAAACAAATTTGTTTTATGAATCATCAAAACGCCTCAAATCAAAATGTTGCGAAGGATTGGTTTGATGATAATGAAAATAAACGTGATTTTTTTGGAAGAGGTTATTCAAAATTATTTAATCGTTGGAAACGTGATAATATATCAACAGTAAATGAATTTCTAGAAAACCTTAAAAACATACTATGATGCCATGCCGCGACAGCCACACACATTGCCAAGCCACACCAGCTCACGCTCAAACCAAAGCTTGGCAAAGAGTGTGTCTGACCAACCGCACGGCAGACAGAAACGAAGTAGCAAATTGATAGAAAAATGTCAGGAAAAATAAACACCGAACGCACAATCGAGTAGACTGCCCCGTCAGTCGTAACTGTCGGGGAGAGCCTCTCACACCATCACGCCATGGCGTGACGGTTCGTTAATACCGCCCTTCAATGCAAAATTCTATCTTGCGGCATTATTCAAACATACCAAAGCATTTCACTTTGTTCATGCTTTCGTTGTTTGAAATAAGATGTGGTGCAATTCTGTAGTAATAATCAAAAAGTGCTTCGTAGCCTCGCTTTTTATGGGCGCATAAGGGACTTGCACCCTCCGGAAAAAAACACACCCAAATCAAAACTTTTGAGAAAATTATTTGTATTTTTGAAATTTAATCAAAGCCCTGAACAGCAGTGTGCACTACTCATGCTGGGCACACACAAGGGCTTATAAAATGCAGGCTATCAGCGGATTAGGAAACTCAATCGTTTCAATCCAGCCTTCTCATCGTGGGACGATGACGATGTTCCAACCGCCTGCACTTTATCAACCCCCAGCCGTTACCAGCAATTATGACAAAAGACAACAAAACAGAAATTATTAACTAAATAAAGGAGAATAAAATGCAGAAAATTTTGATTATTATCAATGATGCACCCTATGGGACTGAAAAAGCATACAACGCTTTAAGAATGGCTATGACACTTCAAAAAGAACACAGTGACAAAGTGGGAATAAAAATTTTCCTACTCGCAGACGCTGTTTTTTGTGGATTGCCAAACCAAAACACCCCAAATGGTTATTACAACATTGAAAGAATGTTAAAAGCTGTAATACAAAAAGGTGGTGAAGTAAAAAGTTGTGGCGGGTGCTCAGAAGCACGTGGAATTGACAAAATCCCGTTTATTGAGGGTGTTAAATTGAGTAATATGAAAGAATTTGCTCAATGGACTGTTGAGTGTGATAAGGTTTTAACTTTTTAATAAGCCTCCGCATTTGCAAGCACATTGCCAAAGCCCCACGAGCCAACGCACAGTGAGAAATTGTTTTAAAAAATTTGCCAACACTTAGAAAAATAAAAAACGCTGGCACACGAGCCGTCACAAATGAAAGATAGTAAAATGACAATGATACGTAAACTCAATAATGACAATGGTTTACAAGACTGGAAGACAGAACACCAGGCGGTAACAGGCGGTATATTTTATTGCCGAGATAGTGCGGGTTTCAGCGTTTCTGCATTTAATAAACTTTTGTGTAACTTGACAGGTCAGTGCTTCGAAATCGGCAACAAAAACATACCGCCAGCCGTTAGTGTCAAGCAGAAAAATAATATTTGCACATCTGATTGAACATTCTATAAAATAATTGTTGAATTGATTGTGCATTTTGTATCTTTGTGAAAATTATCAAGACAATGAGAATCCTATATCAGAAATTTGAAACGCTTTTACAAAGTACGACAACGGATTTTAAACGTTATTTATACGATAAAGTCTCTTGGGACAGCAGAATGATTGGGATCATTGGTGCTCGTGGAGTTGGTAAAACGACTATGATTTTGCAACATATAAAGGAAAATTTAAAGAGCAAAAGTGCGCTATATGTTTCCGCAGACGATATGTACTTTGGCGATAACAGACTTCTTGATTTAGCGGATAATTTCTATAAAAATGCAGGA
This sequence comes from Bacteroidales bacterium, assembly GCA_016937255.1. Taxonomy (GTDB): domain Bacteria; phylum Bacteroidota; class Bacteroidia; order Bacteroidales; family DTU049; genus BM518. The sequence continues at coordinate 11,976 of JAFGWG010000165.1, read as the reverse complement.
GAATATTTGTTTATCGACGAAATTCATAAGTGTCCTGACTGGTCTCGTGAACTAAAAAATATTTATGACTCATTTCCTACTTTGAAAGTTGTATTTACTGGTTCTTCAGTACTAGATATACTGAAAGGTTCAGCTGATTTAAGTCGCCGTGCAATAATTTACAAATTGCAAGGGCTTTCATTTCGTGAATATTTGAAATTATTTCATAATAATGATATCGAAGTTTACACTTTAGAGCAAATCATAAATAATGAGGTGAAACTTGAGAACATTCAACATCCATTACCGCTATTTAATGACTATTTGAAACGAGGATACTATCCATTTGGAATCGAAAATGAAATAAATTTACGTTTAGGTCAAATTATTGTTCAGACATTGGAATCAGATATTCCACAATATGCCAACTTAAATGTTGGAACAAGTCGAAAATTGAAGCGATTGCTTTCCATTGTTGCAGAAAGCGTGCCTTTTAAACCCAACTTTTCCAAAATTTCAGAAATGATTAGTGTAAGTCGGAATTCCTTAGATGATTATTTTTCATATATGGAAAAGGCCGGACTAATTGGGCAGTTACGTGATGAAACAAATGGTATCCGTGGATTAGGAAAAGTTGACAAGGTGTATTTAGATAATACAAATATCATTTTCAACTTGGTTGGAGATAAATCAAATGCTGGAAATTTACGAGAAACTTTTTTTTTAAATCAAATGCGAGTGCAAAATGAAGTAATATCTTCAAGAAAAGCTGATTTTGTAATTGATAATTATACGTTTGAAGTTGGTGGAAAGAATAAGAAGCAAAACCAATTAGAAAAAGACGGAAAATCATTTGTGGTAAAAGATGATATAGAATATGGTTACCTTAATGTGATTCCGCTTTGGGCTTTTGGATTAAATTATTAAAAAGACTAAGACACAAAGAATGCCGGGCGTTAACACACAATATAAAATTGGGGTATAGCGGTTTACGGGCATTTGTTCTCGCATCAACTTTTTCCTCGTAGGGCTCGAACGTGCCTTGAAAACCCAACCGTTTCATATTGTCAAACGTTAAATGCTGTGCTTTCACCAGTCAATGCTAAAGCCTAATCCCACAATGCTTAAATTCACGCTCGCTTTGCAGCAGCCAATTACTATTCCACCACAAACACATTATCCCCCTGATTTGCATCGGGAATATAGGCTGTGCCCAGAGTAATCTTCGTAATATTTTCGGTAGTATTCGAATTTATTTTAATGGTCTTTTTGTGGCCTTTCCATTTTGCAGCTGGTTCTGTAATGGTTTTTACAAGGGTTTCTCCATTATAAAATGAAAGAACTACAGGTAAAGGAAAATTGCCCTTGTTTTCTACAATAACTTCATATCCAACATCCACTTTTTTTACGGAATTAATGGCCATGTCTGGAATGCCACCACTCTGGAAATACCATGCCTGCCAATACCAATTCAGGTCTTGTTCCGATACATCACTGAAAGTATTAAACATGTCGTATGGAGTGGGGTGCTTATATTTCCAGCGGTCAATAAAAGCATGAAGACATTTCATAAAGACTTCGTCGCCGAGTTCCATTTGCAATAAGCGCAAAGCGGGTTCAGTTTTGGCATAATTCAAGTAAAAATAGATGTTTACATCCAGATAATAGGTTGGGGTAATGAGTGCTGGCTCTCCATCAATTCCTGAATAATATGCAAAAGCAAAAGTATTCGATTTTGCAATGTCTAAATCGGAGGAAAGTCTGGTTTGTACTGCTTCAGGAAGAAATACAGTAAATCCTTCATCAATCCAGCCATTTTTGGTTTCATTGGTGCCTACAAGAAATGGAAAATATGCATGGGCAATTTCATGTGAGTTTGCATATACAGTCATGGCATAGCTTTCATCGGCGCCAACATTGGTAATCATGGGGTATTCCATTCCAAAATCTCCGTTGTAAACTGTTAGATAAGGAAATGGGTAGGGAACGCCGGGCATTTCTTCAGATAAGGAGCGCACGGTTTCTCTGGAAATTTCAGCGACCTTGTCAAAATACTGCGCATCTTTATTATAGGCTACTCCGATTATGGTTCTTCTTTTGGTTTTCTTATCCACTTCCACGCTGCAAACATCCCATAAATAATGGTCGCTGATGCCAAAGGCAAAATCTGTTACATTCTCGGCTTTGAAAGACCAGGTAGTGTTTTTGGTAAATATTTTTCCCTTTTTCAGATCTTCTTCGGTAATGACATGAGAAATTTCTTCCGAAGCAGTAGCTTTCTGGTATTTTTCATAATATTCTGCCTGTAAAACTTCTTTCATATTTACCAGTTCTCCAGTGGCCCAAACCATAAAGTTTTTAGGCACAGTAATGTTTACATTGAAATTAGAAAAGTCATTGTAAAACTCTGCCATACCGTTATATGAGCGGGCATCCCAGCCGTTAACATCGTCGTAAACTGCTACTTGCGGATACCATTGTCCCACAAATAAACTTGTACTGTCTATGGTTCCCATTCTGATCAAAGAATATTGAGGGAAATTGAAATCCCAGTCAATCTGGATTTTGAGATCTGTATTAGGGGCAAGTTTTTGAGCTAAATGAATAATCATAATGGTGCCGGTTCTTTGTACTGGTGAATTTTCGCCAGAAAGTTCAACTTTTGAACCATTCACCATGAGTTTGCTGACATTTACACCGTCGTGAATGTCTATGGGATCAATATCTACAATGGAATTGCGGTTTGCGCCTTTTTTGAAAAGGTCCTGATATAAGCGAATCACGATTACAGATAAGGAATCAGGACTGTTATTATAGTAGGCTATTTCTTCTTCCCCTTTCAAAACCATGTTTTCTACATCCATTACAACGTCGATATTATAATCAGTGCTATTTTGCCAGTAGTTTTTTCCTGGATTCCCGTCTCTTTGTCGGGTTTCGTTTTTATAGGCATTTTCAGTTGCTTTTGGAACGATGAGGTTTTCCTGTGCAAATGTCTGTAAGATTGGAAGGATTAAAAAAAGTATACCAATAGCAATTCTATGTGCTTTCATATTGATAATGATTAATTTACGACTCTTATGAAGACTGAACAAATATACAATATTTACTTAAGTTTTTGTACCTGTCGTCTAAAACAAGATATCCTACAAGATTCGAGCGTCGTCGGCCAAACGCTGATGCCCACGCAAAGCGTGACATAAATGCATCGAAGCGTTGTACCGCAAGCAAAACACAGGCATTTCTGCTGATATAATGCGTGAATCTTATAAGGTTTTCCAAATATCTACTACAAAGCTGTGCTAAAAGATATCTTAAACGCAAAATTATCTTCAAGATCGGGCAAATGATGATATCCATAGCGATATACCACGCCTATTCCAAGGGAATAGAATCCCATATTTAAAAGGTTGTTCATGAATAGTCCAGACTCGAGGTAGGGTATTTTCATGGTTTTAAAAGGCGGACTTTGAATATACACATCGCCGGTATAATCCCCATATCCGATATTGGTCATAATTTCGGGAACAGGCGCAAATTTTCCATCTCCAAAAATTAAGTGATTAAAGGAATGTCGAAGAAAAACGAAAACAAACCGAGTACTATAAAACTCATTCATTCGCATGGTTTCAAACGAATTGGGCGAGGCTACTGTGAATTTTCGATACGATGCAGGCGCATTAAAAGAAAGAGATAGTGGCACATTATCGCTGCATATTCCTCCAACAACTTTATAGCTAAAAGTGCCCAGATATTTTGTGTTTACCGATTGCGATACTTTTACTCGCCCCGACCAGTGATTAATTGTGCCTTGCCATAAATCAGGAATCCCTTTTTGAATCTGAACTTGAATAGTGGGATGAATTTTGGGGTTTCCAAGCATTAAATCGTAATTTTCGGATGAAACTCTTTTTTCGCCAAAAGCGATACGGGCATACAGGCTGATGTCTGAAAATCTATAAGAAGGACTCCCAATGAAATTTCCATTATTCGTTTCCCCATACAAAATATCATAAGGGTTTTGACTATAGGTATTTCCAATGGAAGGCATAAGACTTAAGTTTTTTCCCATCTTAAAATGTATGGCCAGTCTGTATTCCTGATAATATTCGGCTCTGTTAAGTAAAAAGGATCGAAAACTTTCAGAATCAAAAATGCTGAGATTATCATAGCCCCAGGTAAGGGGTCCTGATTCCCGCGCATCTTGTTTTGCTGTACCAAGGACGTATAGGCTTCTGGCTTTGTTTATGTGGATTTTTAGGCTGCCACCAAATTTGCTTTTCTCATCCTTGAAGCCATAGGCATAATAACCTCCGAGTTTCCACTTTTTGGAGATTTTGTAATTTGTAGATAAACCAAGTCCTAGTCGAGATCCTTCTACTTCATTGTAATTATAAATGCTGTTGAGATCAAGGCTAAGTGGTCCGATTGGAATATTGCCTTCCAGCAAAACCATGGTGAGGTCGAGCAATCGATCGAAATGCTCTTTTTTCCCTAAACTGTCAATAAAATGATAGGTGTTTTCTTCTTTTTGAGATAAAGTATTCGGGCGATTTTCTTCCCAGAATTTTTCACTTTTTTCATTTGCATCTGGTTCTATGCTTACCGTGGCATCGGGAAAATCCCGCCGTCGGAGATCAGGGTCAATCTCAACATCAGAAATCTCTGTTATTCCCCGACCAAATACAGGATATTCGCCTAAGTCGATATTGGCAAAATAAATTTCAGTGTGCAACTGTGATGGAAACCACCTTTTGCCATCCGGGCGAGAATAATTTTGTTTGATTTTGATAGACATTCCCTGCTCCATCGACATGGGCTCGGCAATTACGCTTTGCAAAGCCCACTGGTCGGTATGAATATAAAGTAGCCCTTGTAGGGCATCGAAATTTTTATTCTTTTTTGGTCGAAAGGAAATTACAAAAACAGAATCAACGCCGTCATAAATGGTGTCTTCCAACAGAAAAAAATATTTAGCGGTGCTTCCTTTGCTAATCGGGTTTACATAATTTTTATCGGAGATGGTGATGAGGTCTTCATAAAAGGCAAAACTTTGAATCTGACTCATCAAAAGAGTAAAAAGAGGGTCGGAAAAACCTGAAACTTTAGATGCTATAACGGTTTCATTATCCATCGATGGTTTTTTATACATGCGATGAGATAAATTTTCCATAAAAAACAAGTAGTGTTCTTCAAAGAAATGCTTCATTGAAACTGCATCGCTGTCGAGTAAATGATCCGGAGTGCTTATTAAACTATCAATTCCGATTGTGATATAAAATTTTCCGTAACTATTGTATGTGAACGAATTTAGATCGAAGGGGTCATTGCCTTTTCGGTGCACAATTGCGCTGTCGATAATTCGATGGGCGGGATTTATTCCGGGAAGAATAACGACTTCGTTTAATTGCACAGCAGAAGGCATCATTTGAATATTTACAAAGGATTGACCCTCGTTTAAAATTATTGTATCGCTATTGTATCCAACATAGCTGAGGCGCAGAAATTGAATTTCCTGATTTGATTTCAGGGTAAAGCGCCCGTTTATATCGCTAATACCCCCATGTGTACTGTTATTCAGAACAATATTAACGAAGGGTAAAACCGAACCGTTTTTTGCATCTGTAATTTGACCGGAAATCTCATAGGGTTGTGCTATAAGGCTGTTAAATAGGCAAATGAGCAGAACAGATAATATGACCTTGATTTTTGGCATCAGGTTTCAAAGATAAAGATTCTGTTTTGATTCTCCTGTAATGCTGGATTAATTTTCAAAGGAAAGAATATAATTTTCAATTACTTCTGGATAATTGGTGTGCTCGAGGTGATGAATTTTTTCAGCCAGACTCTCTGGTGTCTCGTTTTGGTCAATATCACAGATCGATTGAAATATTAGTTTGCCGTGGTCATACTCTTCGTCAACCAAATGTATGCTTATTCCGCTGTGTTTCATTTTATCAGCAATAACGGCTTTATGCACATTCATTCCATACATTCCTTTTCCTCCGTATGCAGGTAGTAGCGCGGGGTGAATGTTTAATATTCTACCTCTGTATTGCTGAATAATTTCGCTAGATACTTTGAGTAAAAACCCAGCAAGAATAATATAGTGGATGGATTTTGCTTTGAGAAGGTTTAGGATGGATTTGCTTTCGCGAAAATCGTTGAAATTGAAATAATGAGCAGGAACATTTAGCTTTTCTGCTCTTTGAAAAACACCTGCTTCCTTTTTATTGCACAGAATATGATCTACATTAATGTCTTTACTGTTGGCAAAAAAATGAATGATATTCTCTGCATTACTGCCGTTTCCAGAAGCCCAGACGGATATATTTCGTGGCTTTACCATTTTTTAGAATTTCAATGCAAATGAACGCAAAATATTTTAAAAAGCCTTGCTTAATCATGTTTCTAGCTATAATGAAGTGTTTTTAACTTAAAGAAGCATGCATAATAAACAAGGTATAATATATATATACAGGGGCTTAATGGTTGTTTTACAGACAACTAGTATTAATTTATCTATCAAATTGACATCAAAATTTTGTCAGTATCTTAAAAATTAGTTTCTTTGCAGCCTGTTTAACTAAAATGAGGTAAACATGTCAGAAATTGCAGAAAAAGTAAAAGAAATTATTGTGGATAAATTAGGTGTTGATGCATCTGAAGTAACACCCGAAGCAAGCTTTACTAATGATCTTGGCGCAGATTCACTGGATACAGTTGAATTGATCATGGAATTTGAGAAAGAATTCAATCTTTCTATTCCTGATGAGCAGGCTGAGAAGATCGGCACCGTAGGTGAAGCGATCCAATACATTGAGGCTAATTCATAATAGAAAAACAAATCACATGGACAAAAGGCGAGTTGTAATAACTGGCCTCGGTGCAATAACTCCATTGGGTAATACTGTTCAGGATTATTGGAACGGGTTGCTTAATGGAGTTAATGGTACAGGGCCTATAACGAGATTTGATGCAGAGAAGTTTAAGACACGCTTTGCATGCGAGGTAAAAGGGTATGATCCCAGCGAATATTTCGAAAGAAAAGAGCTGAGGAAGTACGATCTTGTTTCGCAGTTTGGTATTATTAGCGCAAATCAAGCAATTAAAGATTCTGGGCTCGACTTTTCAAAAGAGAATACAGATCGAATAGGTGTAATTTGGGCAAGTGGTATTGGTGGATTGATTACCTTCTATGATGAAGTGTATTCATTTGCTACAGGCGATGGAACTCCACGTTTCAGCCCATTCTTCATTCCTAAAATGATTGTCGATATTACTGCCGGACATATCAGTATGCATCATGGTTTGCATGGTCCGAATTATGCAACTGTTTCAGCTTGTGCTTCTTCTGCAAATGCTATTGCAGATGCTGCAATGTTGATTCGCCATGGATATGCCGATGTTATTGTTGCCGGTGGAAGTGAAGCAGCCATTAATCAGGGTGGCATGGGTGGATTTAATTCCATGCAAGCTATTTCTACCAGAAATGATGACCCAATAACGGCATCGCGTCCATTTGACAAAGATCGCGATGGATTTGTTATGGCCGAAGGTGGTGGTGGTCTTATTCTGGAAGAATATGATAGAGCCAAAGCAAGAGGTGCCAAAATTTATGCAGAAGTAGCTGGATTTGGCTTAACAGCAGATGCGTATCATCTTACTGCTCCACATCCAGAGGGAGCCGGCGCTCAGAAAGCCATGACCATCGCTATGAACGATGCAGGATTGAATAAAACAGATATTGATCATATCAATACTCATGGAACATCTACTCCTGTTGGTGATACTGCAGAAGCCAATGCTATTGCAGCACTTTTTGGAGATCATGCCCCAAAGATTTCAATCAATTCTACCAAGTCAATGCACGGTCACCTTTTGGGTGCAGCAGGTGCAATTGAAACAATGGCTGTTATTTTGGCGCTAAACAAAAATATTGTTCCGCCAACGATTAATCACTTTACCGACGATCCTGATATCGATCCAAAACTCGATTTCACTTTCAATACGGCCAAAGAGCGCGTTGTAAAAAATGCGATCACCAATACCTTTGGTTTTGGAGGCCATAATGTAAGTTTAGTATTAAAGCAAGTAGACTAGTTTATGATTCTTTTTGGGAAAAAGAATAATTACGCCAATAATTTACGAAAATCTATAAAAAATATTTTCGGGTTTATGCCCGGAAATATTTTTTTGTATGAATTGGCTTTCTTGCATAAGTCTGCTCGTGCAGAAATGCATGGTCACGAGGTGTCAAACGAAAGATTGGAATATCTCGGCGATGCAGTTCTCGATCTCCTTGTTGCAGAATACCTTTATAAAAAATTCCCTCTTGTTGATGAGGGAGAACTCACTGAAATGAGGGCTAAAATTGTGAGTCGCAAAAGCCTAAATCGCTTAAGTGAAAATCTTGGAATAGACAGTCTGATTCAAATAAAAAAAGCATATACCAATGGTAATAAAAGCTATAAAGGAAATGCTCTTGAGGCTTTTTTTGGCGCGGTTTTTTTAGATAAAGGATATGATTTTTCCCGCAAACTTCTCGTGGAAAAGATTTTTGCTCTTCATTTAGATGTAGACCTTCTCTTGCAAACCCAAATCAACTTTAAAAGCAAATTGATTGAATGGTGTCAGAAAGAAAAACATGAGTTGGTTTTTGAGCAAATTGATATTATTGGCACAGGTCGTCGCAAACAGTATTTTATTGAAGCACGTATTGATAATGAGTGTCTGGGGCGAGGTATCGATTTTAGTATAAAAGGAGCTGAACAGGTTGCGGCAGAAAAAGCCATGCATAAAATACAGCCTGTACAGATTGCCGAAAATTAATAGTCTTATTTTTATGTATATTTGCCCGAGTACTGATCTTCAGCTATGAAAAACAGTTTTTTTGGCATATCTTGTATTTTGCTTTTATTGCTTCCCGCAATGGCTGGCTGGGTCTATCTTTCACACCAAAAACATGTATTGCGAAAAAACGTAAAGGAGCAGTTATTACAAGGGGTCGATGAAAATGAACTCGAATTACTTGTTTTTACCGAAAAAGAGATCTCGGAAAAGCTGAATTGGAAACATGAAAAGGAATTTGAATACAACGGTCAGATGTATGATATTGCTAAAAGTGAAACAAGAGGCGAATTGACCTATTATTGGTGCTGGCCAGATAAGGAAGAAACACAGCTGAATCGCCAGTTGAAGCAGCTCATAACATCGTTGTTTGGCGGGGATCAAAAAAATAAAGAGCATAAGCAAAAAATAAATAATTTTTATAATTCTCTTTTTTCAGAGAAACCGTTTACCCCTTCTTTTAATTTGATGTATAGTAATTGTATTATTGCACATTATTATATTATAGATTCATTTACTGAAAATTCCATTAAGCCACCTTATCCCCCACCGCAGTTGCCATAAATTCATTACGCAAAACAGTAATCTTCCTTATTGAAGGAAGATATTTATGACAATTAAAAATCAAAAGAATGAAAATATTATTTTCATGTCTGTTTATATGCATTAATGTGATGATATATGGACAGGCATTAGTAAAGGTAATGGATGGCGAGAGCAAAGAACCGCTTGAAATGGTAAGCATTACCTGTGAGAAACCTGATGTTTTTGCCGTAAGCAATTCTAATGGAGAGGCCGATATTGAAGCCTTTTCCAATTGCAATAAAATGGTTTTTAGGGTTCTCGGTTATAAAACAAAAATAGTGGATTATGATTTGCTAAAGGAGACGTCTGGCAAAGTGTATCTTGATAGAAATCCATTTAACCTCGATGAAGTGGTTGTGGCAGGAAGCAGAAACGACCAGTTGAGCTATGAGATTCCTATAAAGATTAAATCTATTTCAAAAGCACAGGTTTCGCTTTATAATTTTCAAACGGCAGCAGACTTATTGACCGTTTCTGGTAGTGTGTTTATTCAGAAAAGCCAGCAAGGTGGCGGAAGTCCAATGATTCGGGGATTTTCTACCAATAGGTTGCTGTATTCTGTGGATGGAGTGCGAATGAATACCGCCATTTTTAGGGCTGGGAATATTCAGAATGTTATCTCTCTCGATCCCTTTGCCATTGAAAAAACAGAGGTTCTCTTTGGGCCAGGGTCAGTAATGTATGGCTCAGATGCCATTGGCGGAGTGATGAGTTTTCAAACGCTGAAACCACAGTATTCGCTTAACGACAATTGCTTCGTGAAAGGGTCTGCCGCAGTAAGGTATTCTACTGCAAACAATGAAAAAACAGCTCATTTCGACGTAAATGCAGGGTGGAAAAAGTTTGCCTTATTGACGAGCTTTTCAAGCAACGACTATGGAGATCTAAAAATGGGTAGCAATGGGCCAGAAGAATATTTGAGACCCTTCTATGTTCAGCGGATAGATAGTGCCGATGTTGTGGCAACCAATTCTGATCCACGTATTCAGACACCCAGCGGATATACCCAGGTGAACATGATGCAAAAGCTACGTTTTAGTCCTTCCGATAAATGGGATTTACAGTATGCTTTTCATTATTCCGAAACCAGCGATTATTCACGATACGACCGACATATTCGTTATAAAAACGGATTGCCGCGTTATGGAGAATGGTATTACGGTCCACAAAAATGGATGATGAATAATATTTCGGTTACAAATTATTCCTCAAATCTTTTCTATCAGAAGATGACTATGCGCATTGCTCAACAATCTTTTGAGGAAAGCCGTATAAGCCGCGATTTTAATAAAAACGATCGTGAAACCCGCGTAGAAAAGGTGGAAGCGTATAGTGCGAATCTCGATTTTCTTAAGTACATTTCAGAGAAAAACAAATTATTCTATGGAGCTGAATTTGTGTTCAATGATGTGGCTTCTACCGGAATTGACGAGGATATTTCTACAGGCGTATCTGTAACTGGTGCAAGCCGTTATCCGCAATCTACATGGCAGAGTTTTGGAATTTATTTGAGCGATCAGCATAATTTTAGCGAGAAATTCAATACTGTTGTGTCTGTTCGTTATAGCGCTTTTGGAATTGTGGCAGATTTCGACACCACTTTTTATCCTTTCCCTTTTACCCATACCGAAATTAGTAATTCAGCAATTACAGGAAGCATTGGTTTTGTGTACAGACCTAACGATAAATGGGTCATCAGCGCCAATGGAGCAACAGCTTTCCGTTCACCAAATATCGACGACATGGGAAAAGTTTTCGACTCTGAGCCGGGCTCGGTAGTGATTCCGAATCCAAATTTAGATGCAGAATATGCTTATAATGCAGACTTGGGAATTGCTAAGGTTTTTGGCGATTTTTTGGAAATTGAATTGGCTGGTTATTATACCATTTTGCAAAACGCAATGGTTCGTCGAGATTATACTCTCAATGGGCTCGATAGTATTATGTATGATGGAGAATTGAGCCAGGTGCAGGCGGTTCAGAATGCCGCAGTGGCCAATGTTTACGGACTGCAGGCAGATCTTGAAATGGAATTGACCAAAGGGCTCGAATTGGGCGCAAATATTAATTGGCAAAAGGGAGAAGAGGAGCTGGACGACGGCACAAATAGCGCTTCCCGCCATGCGGCACCTCTTTTTGGAAGAGCAAAATTGTCGTATCGCACCGGCAAACTTTCTATGATGTTTTATGCTTTATATAGCGCCGAAGTTTTGTATGAGAATTTGCCCGAAGAGGAAAAAGCTAAAGATTATATGTATGCTATTGACGATGATGGCAACCCATATTCTCCATCTTGGTATACCGTGAATTTTAAAGCACAGTATCAGTTAAATGAAAATATTTCATTTGGTGCTGGTCTTGAAAATATAACGGATATACGTTACAGACCCTATAGTTCAGGAATTGTTGCTCCCGGGAGAAATTTGGTTTTTTCTTTGAAAGCAAACTTTTAGGTTTATTAATTTTTTTCCGGCCGGCGTCTCTTTTTTAGGAGATGCCGGTTTTTATTTTCCACAACATTCTTTTTTAATCAAATTATCATCTTGTTTTTTGATGCTGACT
>JAFGWG010000164.1 GCA_016937255.1 Bacteroidales bacterium | reverse complement strand
GATGGAAAGCCGAGGCTTGTGACGGCATTCCAACGTCGCACGAATATACAAGTATGCGGCTTGGAATCGTCGGCACTGGAAGGAGTGTGATAAGATTGCTATCTGCGTTCCATTCCACTTTCCAATCCTGAGCTTGTCGAAGGCCCCATTCCACAAATAAAAATCTGTATTCCATAACTCTTAGTGGGAAAAAGTTGTGTTCCATTTCTTATTCCACAAATATTTCTTATTTTTGAATAAAGTAAAACCTTATGTGGATTCGCAAAACAGATGAGGAAATAGTGCTGGAAAAAAAAAGAAAAGGAGGAACATCCTGATTTCAAATCTTTTTTATGTGGATCTGTCAGTATTGGATTAATTGTTTTTGTCTTTGCATTACTAATAGATAAGACAGGTTGTCAACGTGAACGGGATGTGCCACCGATGAGTTGGAGTGAGGTTCTTAATGAGCTTACAACATATTTGTTAATGGGTGGAATTGTGCTTGTAATTATGTTTATTGTTCAAGTAGTTAAAAATCGTGATCTGTTTAATGATAGTGCCACCACCCACATCTGCGACAAATGCAACGCCAAAAAGCTTGATGATGGAAAATATGTATGCGAATGCGGGGGAGAATTTGTACATATTAATAAGATGAAGTGGGTGGAGGAAGAATAAAATCAATATTACATCGTTAGCAGACCAAAGTCATTGTATGCGATCATTACTCTATTTATTACCCTTAATACTTTTGATGTCTTGTCATAATAAACGATCAAGAGAACGTCATTTCGTAACTAGAGATCTTGAAAATGGATTGTATTTAGAGGTCTATTATACTTATCAAGGTGGTGTTTTTGCAGGTGATTCATACGGATATCATTTAACTGACTCAACAAATTTTAGGATATATATTTATGAGATTATAGACGGTGATCATGATCGACTACATAGTGAGGTTATGGGAGATTATGCATTGTTCTATAATGAAGAGCCTAGAAAGAAAACTCTTGTAAAAGTCGTCAATATTCCAATTGAAAAAAGTAAAGGGATTTTTGAGCAATAAGTTCAGTTAATTCGAATGATCATACGCCTCAAAAAGTATCCACTCTTCATTTTTCCTCACGAATTTATACCCGAAGTTGATGCCGCAATTAAGTCCTACATGACTAATGTTGAGAGTATCATCTATAATAATGAACTTTTGTCCATAGCTCGAATATTGACGATAGTAGAAAGCAGAGTCGTACCTGATATCTATTATTTCCCAGTTTTCTTTGTCGATTAAGTCATTAATTAAATTCATGTCTTGATCCGGGTATATTTTTTTTACCGGGAACTTAATATGTGCCATTTGAAATACAGAATCTGTGCTGAATTGGTCTATGAAAGCCTGAATTTCATCATTAGTTGGAGCAGGATCTGATACGATTGTATCAACTGCCTTATTTTCATTTGAAGCATCAGTATTATCTTTCTTCGAATTATTTGAGCATGAGATAATAAAAACTGATAATAATATAATTGCTGCAATCTTTTTCAAATGTTTTTTCTTCAGCCGATTAATTTCTCATCAAATTTACGAGTTCGAAATTACTAAAAACCAACGAGAAAAGCAAAGGTTGGTGTGGAAATCTTTGAAAAGTATTACCCACAGACTTCAGAAGTTTTTAAAACTTCGGAAGTCTTGCCGGAAAGCGAAAGAGAGCATAAAAATGGTCGACGCACTCTTGTTAGCCCCTGTGTTCGTGTTTTGGCTGACGAAGAGAGGTCAATCCACAACATTGCCCGACGGTTCCATGTCCGCCACCTTGCTTAATCATTTTTCGGCGGACGTTGGAATGTCGGCCAATAAACTGTAAAGCCTAATTAGCACATTGCCACATTCCCATAATCTGCGTAAATCCATTATCCAATTATCACAGTGTAAATCCGCGTCCCCTTTCCCTATTCCACAAATAAAAACTAACTTTGCACGTTACTAAATTTAAAACCCGATTATGCAATTTGTTGCACCGGCTTTCTTATGGGCTTTATTCGCTCTGGCAATTCCGATTATCGTGCATTTGTTCGATTTTCGCCGCTATCGCAAGGTGCACTTTTCAGATAATTTTCTGCTTAGACAATTGCTCGAGAAAAACAAGAAACAAAGCCGTTTGCGTCAACTTATTATCATGTCGCTGCGTATCTTGGCTATTGCTGCATTGGTTTTTACTTTTGCCCGCCCATATTATCCATTAAACAAAGATGGTTCTGAAAAAGGTGGCCAGCTCCTCGTGTCGGTTTATCTCGATAATTCCATGAGTATGGACATGAGCACCGATCAGTCAGTGCTTTTTGAGGAAGCCCGCAAAAAGGCGAAAGATATTGCACTTTCCTACGATCAGAATGTGCTTTTTCGCTTTCTGCTCAACGATTTCGAAGGTATGCATGAGCGTTTTGTTTCCCGCGATGAATTTCTTGAAATGCTCAGCGAAGCTAAAGTGAGTTCGGTTTTTAGGAATTTTAGCGATGTTTTGCCCAGACTCTACGATCAAATGGCTAAATACCCCAATGCCGATCATCATGCCTATATCATCAGCGATTTTCAGAAGATTTCAGCCGATATTGATCAGGCAGAATGGAAGAATGCCCGTTTTTTCTGGATTCCACTTACAGAAGAAACCCCAGTAAATATTGCAGTTGATAGCATTTGGTTTAATGCCCCCATTCAGTTAGAGAATAAAACAATTCTCATTAGCGCTCGCATTCGTAATTATAGTAATGAGCCGATTGAAAAAATCCCTGTACGTCTCTTTGTTGATGATCGTCAAAAAGGATTAAGCGATATTCAAATTTCTGCAGGAGGAAGCGAAACCGTAAGCTTTGGGTTTACCGTTGGTAAAGGTGGAAGCCATTCGGGATATATCGAAATAGACGATAGTCCTGTCGTTTTTGATGATGTGTTGTATTTTGCTTTTGATATGGCCACCCAGATTCCGGTGCTTCATATTAAAGGTAATAATGCTACTGGAAATATTCAGGCATTATTTGACCGCGACAGCCTTTTTAATTACCGACAGAATGCCGAGCAGGAAATTGCTTTTGCAGAAATTGGCAATGCCGACTTTATTATTCTCGACGAACTCAATGCTATTTCTTCTTCTCTGACTCAAGAAATAATGAATGCCGTAGATGAAGGAGCAAATGTTTTGCTAATTCCCTCCGGCGATTATCGCGAGGGTTCGTATTCTGAGTTCTTCACCATGCTAGGCGTTAGAGGACTTCAGGCTTTGGATACAGGAAATACCAGAGTAGCCGGTATAGATTATAATCATCCGCTATTTTATGAGGTCTTTGAAACTGCTCCTGAACAAGTGCGTTTGCCGGAGGTAAAGCAATCGTATGCGCTCAATGTTAATGAAGGTCGCTCTGTAATGAGTATGCTCAACGGACGTAGTTTTCTTAATGAATATGAACGTGGAAGTGGTCATATTTATTTTCTGGCAGTCTCATTAAGGGATAATTTTTCCGATTTTGCATCAAATGCTATGATTGTACCGTCGTTTATACAAATGGCATTTATGAGTAGGGGATTGGTGTCGCTTGCTTATCCACTTGATTATGACGAAGGAATTGAATTGCCGAAAATAAGTTTCAACTCCGATGAAGCTCCTCATGTTGAAAGTTTTGATGGCAATATTGATATTGTGCCCTCTTTTAGTAATGGAACTCCTGCTCTGATTTACTTAATGGGGCAAATTAAGCAAGCTGGCGTTTATCGTATTTCCAAAGGGAATGAAATACTTCGATCATTTGGATTAAACTATAATCGGCGTGAATCTATGCCCGAAATATGGACAATGGATGATCTTCGAAAGAAAAGTGATGAACTTGAGAATGTCGATATCTTTGATACACAAAGTGATATATCGGGCACGCTGAGTGAAATGCAATATGGAAAAAGATTGTGGAAAACATTTCTCATTTTTGCTTTGATATTTCTGGCAGCAGAAGTAATTTTGCTACGACTATGGAAAACTGTATAAATTACTATGGACGAGTATCCTGAAAAGAAGAAAGCATTTACTGGCGAGGAGGAACCGGGCGACAAGACGAAAGTTACTTCTTTAAGTGGGATGTATCGCAATTGGTTTCTTGATTACGCATCTTACGTGATTTTGGAACGTGCTGTTCCTGATTTGAAAGATGGGTTAAAACCTGTGCAACGCCGCATTTTCCATTCTATGAAAGAATTGGAAGACGGTCGCTATAATAAAGTTGCCAATATTATTGGAAACACCATGAAGTATCATCCACATGGCGATGCTTCTATTGGCGATGCCCTGGTACAAATGGGGCAGAAAGAGTTGATGGTAGATACTCAGGGAAACTGGGGGAATGTTTTAACTGGAGATTCGGCTGCTGCACCTCGGTATATTGAGGCGCGACTGTCGAAATTTGCCCTAGATATAGCCTTTAATCCCAAAACTACCGAGTGGATCAGCAGCTACGACGGACGTAATAAAGAGCCCAATCACCTCCCTGTTAAGTTTCCTCTTCTTTTGGCGCAAGGAGCAGAAGGTATTGCTGTAGGTCTATCATCAAAAATACTTCCTCATAACTTCCATGAACTTATTGATGCCTCCATCTCAGTATTGAAAGAGGAGGAATTTGAAATTTATCCCGACTTCCTTACTGGTGGGTCTATTGATGTAAAAGCCTATTCAGCAGGTGCTCGTGGAGGGAAAGTAAGGGTTCGTGCAAAAATTCATGCCGAAGACAAGAAAACCCTTGTTATTACTGAAATTCCTTTTGGAACAACGACCGGTACTTTAATTGAATCAATTATTGCCGCTAACGACAAAGGGAAAATTAAGATTCGCAAGATTGAAGATAATACTGCTGCACAAGTCGAAATTGTAATTCATCTGGCTCCAAATACCAATCCAGATCAGATGATGGATGCACTATATGCATTTACCAATTGTGAGAATTCCATCTCTACCATGTGCTGTGTAATTGATGATAACCAGCCTATTTTTACAGACGTGAATAATTTGCTGAGAAACTCAGTAATGCAAACCAAACGTTTGTTGAATAGTGAGCTGGATATTGAAAAGCATGAACTGCTGGAGCAGCATCTGTTTTCATCTCTCGAAAAAATATTCATCGAAAAGCGCATTTATCACGATATTGAAGAATGCGAAACTTGGGATGCAGTAATTGAAGCAATCGATAAAGGACTGGAACCATATAAGAAACAGTTCTATCGTGAGATTACTACCGATGATATTGTTCGCTTAACTGAAATTAAAATTAAGCGTATATCCAAATTCGATGCTTTCAAAGCAGATGAAATGATAAAAAATCTTGAGGAAAAACTGGAGAAAGTTCAGTTCCACCTCGATCATTTGGTAGATTATTGTATTGATTACTATAAAGAAATAAAGAAGAAGTACGGTAAAGGTCGTGAGCGTAAAACCGAGATTCGTGCTTTCGAAAATATTGAAGCGCAAACTGTGGCTATTGCCAATCAGCGTCTGTATGTAAATCGTGAAGAAGGATTTGCAGGATTCGGTCTTAAGAAAGATGAGTTTGTGGCTGAATGTTCGGAAATTGATGATATGATCGCTTTCCGTGCCGATGGAACTTTTATGGTGTCTAAAGTGGCCGAAAAAGTTTTCATGGGACAGGATATCATTCATGTTGATGTATTCAAAAAGAATGATGATCGTACCATATATAATATGGTTTATCGCGATGGAAAATCTGGGGTTTCTTTTGTGAAACGCTTCTTTGTAAAGGGCGTTACCCGCGATCGTGAATATGATCTTGCACAGGGTAATCCCAAAACGAAAGTTCTGTATTTCACAGCGAATCCCAATGGTGAAGCTGAAGTGGTGACCATTTATTTGGTGCCAAGACCTAAACTGAAGAAGCTGGTTTACGATTTCGATTTTAGCGAGCTGGCTATTAAGGGACGAAGCAGCAAGGGAAATCAGCTTACGCGATATATGATTCGCAAAATCAAGCTAAAGGATGAAGGTAAATCAACCCTTGGTGGGGTCAAGTTTTGGTTCGACGATGAAGTAAATAGATTGTTTACGGATGAACGTGGTCGATATCTTGGCGAGTTTAAGGCAGATGAGCATATTGTCTATTTCTTGAAATCGGGTAAGTTTAGAATTGTTAGACCCGATGTTCAATTGCATTTTGGAGATGAAATGCTCTATATCAGGAAATATGATGAGAAAATGGTCTTTACTGTTGTGTACTTAAATGCTGAACAGGAACATTATGTGAAGCGTTTTCAACCTGAAAATGCAGTAGATCGTTGGATGGATTTTGTGAGTGAAGAAGAAAACGAAGAATTGGTTTATTTTTCGGATGATTGGTTCCCTAAAATCACATTGAAGTTCAATAATCGAAAACTGAAAAACCCCCGCGATCCTGAAAGTATTATTCTGCACGAATTTATTTCCATTAAAGGGTATAAAGCCAAAGGTAAAAAGTTGAGCCGTTATCCTTTATCAAAAATAGTTGAAGAGGAAGCTTTGCCTTTCGATAATGATTCCATTAAAGAAAAGTTGGGTATTGAAGAAGCGATACCAGTGCCAAAACCGAAACCGGAAATCAATAATGATGAAGAACCGCCTGTGGAAGGGGACGGTCAAATCAGCTTAACCCTGTAATTTTATGTCTTATGAACAAGATTGACGATAAAATTATTCCTGTATCAGAAAAAGTAAACTGGATTGGAGTACTTGATTACGATATTGTCACTTTTGATGTGGTAATGGAAACAGAATTTGGTACTACCTATAATTCATATTTTATCAATGCCGAGAAAAAAGCCGTGGTAGAAACGGTGAAAGAGAAGTTCTGGCCTGTATATAAAGAGAAATTGAGTCAGCTTTGCAATCCTGCTGAAATTGAGTATATCATTGTGAATCATACCGAGCCGGATCATAGCGGAAGTATTAAGCATTTGCTTGATATTGCACCCAATGCAAAAGTTGTGGGCTCTGGAAATGCCATTCGCTATTTGAAAGACCTTTTTAATATTGATTTTGAGCATATTGTGGTAAAAGATGGCGATGAGCTCGATCTTGGAAATGAAAAACTGAAATTCATCTCTGCACCCAACCTGCACTGGCCGGATAGCATGTATACCTATATGCCTTCTGAAAAGCTGCTTTTTACCTGCGATTCTTTTGGTGCGCATTTTTGTCATCCGGAGATGATCGACAATAAAGTGGGTAATTACGATGATGCGTTCAAATACTATTTCGATGTTATATTGAAGCCATATAGTAAGTTTTTCCTTAAAGCCATTGAGAAAATTGAAGGACTGGATATCAATGCTGTTCTTACCGGACATGGACCATTGCTGTTGAATGATTGGAAGCGTTATGTAGATTGGTCTAAAGAAATGGCAACTGAATATTTGAAAAATCCTGCAAAGCAAAAAGTGCTGGTGGCTTATGTTTCTGCATATCAGAAATCTGCTCGTATTGCTCAGGCTATTGGCGAGGGTGTAAATGCAAGTGGTCATTGCGAAGCCAATGTGGTAGATATTGAAAATGCATCGCTGGGTGAATTGGATCAGTTATTAACTGAATCTGCAGGTATAGTTGTGGGAAGTCCAACTATAAATCAGAATGTTTTAATGCCGGTTTATAAAATGTTGGCAGCTATAAATCCAATTCGCGATAAGAAAAAACCTGCAGGAGCATTTGGCTCATTTGGATGGAGTGGGGAATCGATTAAGATTTTGCGTGGTGCTTTGGAAAACCTTAAACTTGACTACGTTGGTGACGGCGTTTTTGTAAAATTCACTCCTTCTGATGACGATTTGGAATTTGCCAAACAATACGGACAGCATATTGCCGATAAGGTGTATAGTTTTAGAGATGCTGAGTGAGTAAGATATTCTTACAAGATGTGAGCGATTTTTGCCGCAGGGTAGTAAAACCTTCAAGGTGGGGTGTTAAAAATCAAGATAATTACATTTTTTTTCTTCATCCCATATTCATGGCATTGCGTCTCTT
>JAFGWG010000163.1 GCA_016937255.1 Bacteroidales bacterium | reverse complement strand
GTCTTCGTTTAATATCGTCGAAAGAGTCCATTCTGATGGCAACTTACGAAAAATGAAGTTTGTATTATTCAGTTTCTTCTGAATTGTTCATCTATTTTTCAGAACGACTCATAATGCGCCATAACGGTTGGCAATAAGAAACGTCGGGCATTTCGTAGCATCTGCCTTTCAAGTTACCATACCGTTTATTAATGTTATTTGGTTCAATTTTTGAACTATCTGCCCTATGTTTTTTATTGCATGTTGTACGCAGGCTATCTATTAATCATGTCTTAATCTGAAATAGTTTCAAGCACTTCCATTGCCAAGACTAGCTCTTCTGTTATGGGCTTTTCAAACATACTATGCCCGGCTTCTTCCATGATTTTTAGTTTTGAACCTGGGATCCCCTTATGCAAGTTATATGCAGCTGAAGGCGCAGTCATCATATCGTAGCGACCATGAACAATGGTAACCGGAACTTCAGGTATCTTTCCAATATCTCTAAGTATCCGTCCTCTTTCCAAAAAACAATCATTAGCATAGTAATGAAAAGAAACCAGTTGCATAGTATATATTTGACGGAAATTCTCTTCTGATTCAATATAATCATCGATAGCTTTGTCATTTGCACATATTTTGGAGGCCTTAGCAGCAAGTTTCTCAAATTGTTTCATGTAATTATTTCTTGCACTTTCATTTTCTAACTGAAATAGTCTAAAAATATCCGAGGAATTGAATCCATATGTGGAATCCGGGAATGATCCTATAAATGGCTGCACCAATTCAGGGAAATGATATTCAAGCATTTCATAAAGTTTATCATCTTCCTCACTTGTTTCCAGCCATATACCCCTAAGCACCATTGCACTAATGTTTTCAGGGTAGCTCTCAGCGTATATTAAACTGAGAGTCGACCCCCAGGAACCTCCAAATAGGACAACTTTATCAAGATTAAGATAAGCTCTCAATCGCTCAATATCTTTTACAAGTTCTTGCGTGTTGTTTTCTCTCAATTCAGCATTTGGTTTGGATTTTCCGCATCCTCGCTGGTCATGCATAACGATCAGGTACTTTTCGGGGTTAAAAAACCTGCGCATAATTGGGAAACAGCCCGCACCTGGTCCTCCATGAATTACAAAAACAGGTATCCCATCAGGATTTCCGCTTAATTCATAATATATTTCATGGATGTCAGATACTTTTAAGTAACCAGTTTGGAATGGCTCTATTTCTGGCCAGAGTTTGGTTTCACTATCTATACTCTTTCTCTCTGAACACCCACACAAAGCGATTAAAATAAGAATGCCCAATAAATTCATTAAACAATAATGCGTTTTCATGTCGTGAATTTTATAGTTCCTATTACAAATCTAATTTGTATACTAATCTTTCAAGCTTGCGTACAACGTTTAGTATAAGAATAGTAGCCGATTGCGGGCTTCAAACTTGTCAAGCTACACAAAAGATGAAGCTGGCTAAAACCTTTGATTTTACTACTGCTTCGGCTATTATTTTTATACATTGTTGTGCGTTCGTTATTCTTATTATCTGATTATTATACAGTTATAACCACATTCCCTTTTTTGTGTCCTTTGTCAACATACCTATGAGCCTCTACTATTTGTTTCATCGGGTAGCGTTTGTCTATTACTGATCTTAGCTTTCCTGCCTCGCAAAGTTCTTTGAGAAAGATCAGGTCTTCAACCTTTAACTTAAAGTTGCTTGACAAAGCAAGAACGTTTAGATAGATTCCTGACTTCGTCAGGGATTTTTTACGTTTTGAGGATGCAATCTTGCCTACTGCATCAAAAATAATGTCATAAGCATCACTGCTTTGTGTAAAATCTTCTTGCGTGTAATCGATAAGCTTATCGGCGCCCAGAGATTTCACCATTTCCAAATTCGCAGTACTGCATACTCCTGTAACTTCTGCCCCAAAGTGCTTGGCAAGCTGTATTGCAAAAGTACCAACACTACCGGAAGCTCCATAGATTAATACCTTTTGACCCTTCTGAATATTTGCTTTTCTAAGATTAAGCAAGGCGGTTAATCCACCATTAGAAACGGGGGCGGCTTCCTCGTAGGTCATATTGGCTGGTTTTATTGCAAGAATCCCATTTTCAGGCATACAGCGATACTGGGCATACGCGCCAAATGCAAATTCAGTGGATGCAAAAACGGGATCGCCTATCTTAAACAGCGTAACATCTTTGCCCACTGCTTCAATTTCTCCGGCCAGTTCCATTCCAAGTATTTTTTTTCTTGGTCCCTTGAAACCCATCATGATTCGCATCATGGGCTTGAAAAAGAAATCTCTTACGGGCCCTAAACCAGGCTCTAAACGCCGAACCTTAGTATCTCCTATGTGCACTGTTGTAGCATTTACTTTTATCAGTACTTCATTATCTTTGGGAAAAGGTTTTTCCACTTCTTTAAACTGAAGAACCTCCGGTGGTCCGTATTTGGAACATAAAATTGCTTTCATTTTTTCCATATTGAATTCAAATTTATTGGATTGACTGTTTTATAATGACGCACAACGTTTCGGCGGTATATTCTGTTTGCGTGCCCCGACCCTTAGGAGGGGCTGGCGTGGTTTTTGCACACGCGGCGCATTCGTAAATTTTCTTTT
>JAFGWG010000023.1 GCA_016937255.1 Bacteroidales bacterium | reverse complement strand
TTATCTTCTCATAGAGAAATGGAAAGCCGTATCGCCTGGGCTCTCTCCCAGTAACCCAAATGCGCCGCGGCTTACCTCAATGTTAGCCAAACAAATAGTTAAAAGTCTTGGTTCTAATGTATTGAAAATGAATGTAAATGTTGTTGGTGCTGAAATAAATTATATCTATATTAAGTTCAAAACAACAATAAGACGGGGCGTTATGATTTAGCAAATATTAATAATTTGTATTTTGATGCAGACGGCATTCGCAAAACCGACTGTTCAATAAAATCTTGAGACTTACTCAGCGATAAGAAATAAAGCGCAGGATAAGTCGCGCTTTATCGTTTATCGAGAGCTAGTTGAATCAAAACAATCAAATAATGAATCTAGATTTTTTAAAGTTCATGGCGAATCGAATTCTTTTCGTAACTCAAAGAAAGTTACGCTAAACAAGGATTCTAAGGTAAATTATACGAAACTTCCTGACGAACAGACTTTACGAAAGCTAGCAAAATTCGAGTTATCAAAATTAGTTGATATTGACATTAGTGATTCTGCAGAGGTTACCTATGTTGGGTATGAAATGGAACAAAGAAATGATGAAGAACCAAGAATTATTGGAGGGTTTGTTCGTTTTCATAGGCTAATCGATGGTATTCCTATAAGAGGAAGCAGTTCATATATTGAGCTTAATTTGATTCTCTTTCTAATGTTTCTGAAGTAGAAATTCGTTGGCCGAAATACGAAAAGATTATTGTAAAGAATAAAAAAACCAGAAATTATTTAGAAAATAGACACGTGGTGAATACTAAGTTTATCGTAGATCAACTCAATAATGAATTAGAACAAACGGAACAGACTGTTTCAATAAATTTATATGATGCGAAAGAAACGTATCGTTCTTGGACTTCTGAACACGGCAGTGTAATGCTGATACCAGCCATTACTTACATAGGGAAGAATCAAAATTCTGAAAGGATTGAACCTTATTTGATTGATGTACCAGTCGATGAAGATATGCTTTCTAGTGAATTGGAGGAGTAATTATGTCAAAATTATCAATATTTGTATGCTTGTCTTTTGTTATGGTATTCGGCCAAAATCAGGGGACGCCTAGTTCTTTTAAGGTTGCGACTTTTGCCATTAAGGATTATGAAAATTCGTGGCAATCACAATTGCCACGCTCTCTTGCTAATGCTAATGCATTGTATAATAGCTTTGCCTCTAATTTACAATCCAAATATCCAAGTACTACCTATAGTAGACTCAAACGAGAAAATGCAGCAGTTACGCGCACAGATTTTTTATCGTGAACGACAGAAAATTACCATTTTGTCTATTATTCAGGGCATGGTGGAAATAATCGAATTACCATGTATAATAATGGTGATCGTGTATATAATACAGATAAATCTTTTGGATCTGGTTCAACGAGATGGGTGATGATGAATTCGTGTAAAGTTTTTCAAAATGGACTTACTGACCAGCAGCCTTGGTTTGATGGAGTTCATTCTATACTTGGTTTTAGCTCTTTGTCTTGGTGGTTTAAAAAATCATGGCGTTGTGGTTTTTTATGGCTTTCAACTTGTTATGACTATTCCGAAGATGCAGCGTCTGAGTTTGCGACCAGATGGATTAAAAATGGAGAAACCATTTGGAGCGCCTATAAAACGTCCATTAAAACACAGATCTACGAGGATGGAGGCTATGGTGTCGAACCGAAAATAGTTTATCGATATGGTTATATTAACGGTCAGTTTTTTGATCCTTGGGAAGAAAAATTTGCAACGTCCTATTTAGGTCCAGTCTTTAGAACCAATTATTCTGGTATTGGATCTCGATGGATAACCTATGGAACCCCATCTTACTAATTGAGAGGTAAAAAGATGAATATTATTGTATTAATGATTACTTCTGTGCTTCTATTTGCCTGTAGCAGCAACAATAACAGAGAAGAACCTGTGGTTTATAAATCTATAAGCGGTTGCATCGATGAAACTTTGGCTAATGTGGTAGCCACGAACTCTTTGGATACCATTTATTGGCAAACAGAAAGTGAGGGCTATTCAATTGAACTTATGACTAATTGGTATTGTGATCTTGATGAGCCTGTGGTTTCTTCAGAGTTAATAGGTAAAATGATGACTCTTAGTTTGACCAGAACACACTCCGATTATGGTCCGGCATGTGATTGTCTCACGAAGATTAGCTTCTATTTTTCCGATACTACCAACATTCATCAAATAAAACTTAATGCAAATATTTGGGTCGTTGAAGGGGACTCTCTGTAGTATTAAGAAAATTTTGTAGACCAATGAATTGGCTAACAAACGTTGTAGCTGACGGCGCAGTCGTCTCGTAGGTCGTTCGCTCCAGTCGTCAATTCGGCCTGGGATTCGCGCAAGCGCGAATGCCGCTCGAACGGCTGCGGGGTTTCGCCTACGGCGAAAGTCGCTTCGCGACCCTTCGGGCCCGCATCCGTAATCTCGCTCCGACCTCATTGAAACAGCCTTTCATTTCTCTTGTAACGTAATTATCTTCTCTTAGAGAAATGAAAGGCTGTGTCGCCTGGGCTCTCTCCCAAGGTACGCTCAATGCGCCGCAGCTAAACTGGACGTTAGGGGCACTAAAGTTGAAACAAAAATTCATAGCAAAAATTCAATAAAAACGTTAAAAAACAAAATTGGCAAGCGGGTTATGAAATAATAACCTATATTGATTGTTAAGAAATATGGAGAAGATAGAATGCCAACTTTGCTTATAATATTTGGACTTCGATTTTACTTTTATTCGAATGATCATGATCCCATGCATATCCATGTGCAGAGTGCTGACGGAGTTGCGAAGTTTGAAATTTTGGATCAAGTTGTATTGGTGTCAAACTCAGGATTAAAAAATAAAGATCTAAAGTTGGCGGAGAGTATAATAGAAGAAAATTTAGATAATTTCAGAAGTGGCTGGCATAAGTTCTTCTGTGAGGATGCTGTATGACGCTAAATGAAATTGAGAGAATATGGGTAGATGATGAATCAATAAATATTGAAACAAAAGATGGGAAAAAAGCAAAGGAAAAATTTTGCGATTATCGGAGGTTGCAAAATGCGACAAACGAACAACGGCAAAATTATAAAACTAATGACTTAGGGTTGCATTGGCCAGATGTTGATGAAGATTTAAGTTTCGATGGTTTTTTTAATAAAAGGACGAGTGAAATAGCAGAACTAATCAAAGGTAATCCGATAATAAATGCGTCCGCATTGGCGAGGCGGTTGGGTATACCACAGCCACTTTTTGCTGCATATATATCAGGAAATAAAAGGCCATCTTTGGAAAGAATAAAGGCAATAAAAGAAGAAATAAGAAAAGTTGGCCGCGAACTGGCTGGAATATAAGGCCCCTAACAGACGATGAACCTGATGGCGCAAACGGTTCCTAGGTCGTCGCTCAAGGCGGCAATTCGGCCTAGGATTCGCGCTTAGAGCGCGAATGCCATTCGAACGGCTGCGAGTTTTC
>JAFGWG010000022.1 GCA_016937255.1 Bacteroidales bacterium | reverse complement strand
TTATCTTCTCATAGAGAAATGGAAAGCCGTATCGCCTGGGCTCTCTCCCAGTAACCCAAATGCGCCGCGGCTTACCTCAATGTTAGCTGGACAAAATGAAAAGAATAAACCTAATATTCATCCTAGTTGCATTCTTCGGAAATGCTTATTCTACTGAGCAAATTCCTGATAAATTAATTGCCGATGATCAAAGCGGCATGCTTATTGTTGAGTGGTCGAAGAGTTCTCCATTTGAGCAATATATTGATAGTATGTTTTGTTCGACCCCCTTCACTGGTCGAGGAACTGCGAATTATAGAGGTTTTGTAGCTACATGGAGACTTCTAGATTCTTTGCTTTACTTAGAAAAGATTTCAATAGAACAACATGAACTTCCCCTTACCAGTATATTTGGTGGTGACAAAAATGCAATATTTGCAAATTGGTATTCTGGGATTGTTATGGTACAGTTTAGTGATGAGAAAAAGCGCAAAGGCAACTATTCTATTTGGAAAATTTCATTCTTGAAATTTAAGCAAGGCCGACTTCTCCAACAAGAAGATGCAGTATTCAATGTCAAAAATAACATCTTTGTGATGAGTGAGGGTTATGCTGATTTATCCATTCAGTATGATAATGAAATCAAAAGTGCGCTAGCTATTGCGTTAAGTGTTGAAGAAAATAAAAAGGATTGTTTTAGAAAAAGATCAAACCAAATTGAAGAGATAAAAGCAATAAACAAAGAAATTGAATCTAAAATCACTATCAAGAAAGACAAAGAAATGAGTAAACAAAGGTCTCAAGTCAAATTACTTGAAAATACTGATCGATCGTTTAATGAATTTGTAAAACTATTTTCAAGCGATAGAGAGCCTATACTAGGTCTTGTCAATGGATTTCCATATTCGATCCACTACAGCCTTAGTGTTAACAATCCAATTATAATTGGATCTATATGGTTATGGATGCCAGTACGAGATTCATTACTTGTGACTAGTTATTTTGACATGATCGAATATTTCAAAAATGCCGAACTTCGTGTAAGTAATATGAATTGGCTAAAAGAATGGAAAAATGAATCAGTTGATCGAGAAGTTGAAGTCCAAATATTTGGAAAAAGCATTGGAGAAACAGATTTAGAAATGGAATTGACGGCCTTACCTGCATGGAGATTGGCTGGTCTTAATGGTGGGGCTATGTATAAATTTTATTTAAGAGAAAAACGTAAGGCTGTTGCGACACTATATATGAGTAATGACGAAGAGAAGACATTAGTTACTTCACTAAATAAAGAAGTAAAGATAGGATCGCGAAATCTTTTGGATTCAAACAAGATATTTTACCATAAAAGTCAAATAATTCCTGAATTTGCTACGATAGGCAAAAGAGGTGAATTCGAATTGAATAATAAGCCAGCTAACAGGCGGTGAACCTGATGGCGCGGTCGTCTCATAGGCCGTTCGCTCCAGGCGGCAATTCGGCCTCGGATTCGCGCAAGGCGCGAATACCATTCGTAACGGCTGCGGGGTTTCAAGGAATTTCCGCGCGTGCTAAATGCGTCTCATATGCGGAAATTCCTTGAAAGTCGCTTCGCGACCCTTCGGGCCCGCATCCGTAACTCATTCGGGCCTCATTGCACGTCTTCCCATTTCTCCTGTACGTAATTATCTTCTCATAGAGAAATGGAAAGCCGTATCGCCTGGGCGCCCGACCACTGGACCCTAATGCGCCACGGGTTAACTCGATGTTAGCTGCACAAAAAAGGAAAAATTTGATGCTCAAAAAAACAAATGTTTTGATTGTCTTTCTTTTATTAACAAGTTTATGCGTTGCAAAACAAATAATCAAATGTGATAAATGTAAAGAAAATAGAATTGAGTATTCAATGGTCAGCTTAAGCGAACTGTCAAAACAAACGTTTAACGATGATATTGCTACTTACCTTCAAGTGACTTCAAATACAGTTGATTCACTTGTGTCTGTTGAGGATATACATAATGCAAATAACATGTTTATGACAATGATCGGTGTAGCTTTTGCAAATCACTATCCAATTGAATTGTCGCCAGATGATATATGGTTAATGATTATTGCAGGTGTTGAACAACATATTATTAATAACAGAGAAAAGTATAAGTATAAATTTGTTTTACCAGAATCAGATACTTCAATAATTATGATAAATAATGAACTGAGTACAAATTCTAATGAAAGTACCTGGGACAAGGCGGTTATAGAGTTATTTAATAATCTTAGCTTAAGACAACCAAAAGAAACTTTTGAACTTCTAGATGCGAAATTTTCCACGTCAAATATTGTTGATGGCAATGTGATTAAAACAAGGATTCTTGGTATGTCATCAACATACTTTTCGTACGAACTGATTACCCTTTGTGGTATTCCAAAAATAATAGTACTAGGCGAAAAGAGTGACTGGGAAAACTTACGATCTAAATATCTCAAACTTGTAAATTATTTTGAAATGAATTGGTGGGCTGCTGGGTTGGAACCAGTTTTAAGTCAATTTGTAAATGTATATGATAACAAAATAGATCACAAATTTTGGAATGGTATATACAAATACCATGAATCAAACAGAAGTGGAGAAGTTAATGGTGTTAATGGATGGATCACAGCATTTTTTCCGTACATTGATAATGTAAAGCGGAAAGAATGGAATAAAACTATTGAGGAGAATAAATTTCCCTATGGTTTTTCTGAATTTGAAATTAAGTGGAATAATATTGGTGATAATCGAACTCTATTTATGAGGACTGGTTTTATTGGTATACAGGCGAGTAAAAAAGACAATTTATTAAAAGCTACACGAGGATATATTCTAATAGATGTGACAGACCTTAAAAGAAAACAATAAGAAATTGGCAGCTAACAAACGTTGAACCTGATGGCGCCGTCGTCTCGTAGGTCGCTCGCTCCAGGCGTCAATTCGCTTTCGGATTCGTGCTACGCACGAATGCCACTCCTAACGGCTGAGGGGTTTTGCCTACGGCAAAAGTCGCTTTGCGACCC
>JAFGWG010000021.1 GCA_016937255.1 Bacteroidales bacterium | reverse complement strand
CCTTCAATCATGGCTTTTGCCTCTTTTTGAGATATGGGAGATAGACCGGCTGCTACGTCTTTCATCACTTCCACAAAAATACCACCGAGTCCACAAAGTATCATGTGTCCAAAATCACCCTCGCGTTTGGCTCCTGCAAAAAGTTCAGTTCCACTAAGCATAGGCTGAATGAGAATCGCTGTTGTGTCTTTAATTTGCATCATGCGCTCAAATTCACGTTTTAACGTATCATCATCTTTTACGTTAAGCACAACTCCACCTACATCGCTTTTATGAACTGGGCCTACTACTTTCATTACGAGAGGGTATCCTAGTTTATGGGCTTTTTCAAGCAAAATGCTGAAGTCGGAAGCAGTGGCTTCTCCGGCACGTGGAATACCGGCAGCATCGAGAAGTTCAGCAACTTTATCTGGGTCGAGATATCCTTCTTTTGAGGAATCAATAATTTTGCGAATAGCAGAAGTATCAACCTGTGGCAATGCTGATTCTTTTTCAGGATTAGCTGTATTCATAATTCGCCCAAGAGCATTTCCAAATACCACTTCATCTGGGAAGAAAACATTACCCTTTTCAATGAAATATTTTATTTCTTTTTCCACATTGATTACAGATGGAAGGATAGGGAAAATTGGCTTCTTATCTTTCTGCATGTGTTTATGCAAAACATCATATACATCGTACACTTCAAAAAGTCCGGGACTGCCAAAAATGACGGCCATAGCATCAATATTGTCGAATTTGTTTTCGCAGGCTTCGAGAATATCATCGAGTTGCTGTGCTGTTCCTGTGGCCAGAAAATCGATAGGATTAGCTACAGAAGATCCGGGGAAAAGTTTTTCAAGCAATTCATCTGCAGCAGAACCGTCAATATGAGGAATATTTAGACCGTTATTTGATAATGCATCAGTAAGCATCACTGCGGGTCCACCAGCATGAGTTACAATGGCAACATTTTTACCCTTGGGTTTGTTCATATTGAAGATTGATGCTACTGCGGTAAGTTCTTCGCGCCCATAGCAGCGTACAATGCCAGCTTTTTTGAACAAGGTGTCAACAGCAACATCGCTACTGGCCAATGCACCAGTATGAGAAGATGCAGCACGACTTCCGGCTTCGCTCGATCCGGCTTTAACAGCAGCAATTTTACAACCTTTTGCAATTAATGACTTTGCGTGTTTAAGCAGTTTTGCCGGTTTATTAACGCTTTCTATATAAAGCAGTTTTATTTTAGAACTTTCACCTTCTACATAGCTTTCATCAAGATATTCTATAATGTCTTCTACACCAAGTTGTGCACTATTTCCGACACTAAATACGCTAGAGAATGTTAGTCCTTTTGGAATTCCGCTTTCCATAATAAAAACGGCTGTGGCACCTGAACCGCTAACGAAATCGACTCCTTTATTTTCCAATTTTGGAATTGGAGTGGTAAAAACAGAAG
Organism: Bacteroidales bacterium; assembly: GCA_016937255.1. Lineage (GTDB taxonomy): Bacteria > Bacteroidota > Bacteroidia > Bacteroidales > DTU049 > BM518. The sequence goes on along the minus strand of JAFGWG010000021.1, from coordinate 35,825 downwards.
CATGATGAGGGGTCATTACGCCAATACAGTTTGGCCCGATTAGGCTGGCGCCGGCTTCGTCACATCTTTGTACAATGCGGTCTTCTAGTAATTTGCCTTCTTCATTTTCTTCGCTGAAACCAGCACTTAAAATAATTATAGCTTTGGTATCTTTTTCTTTAGTGAGAATATCTACTGTATCTGGACAATATTTAGCAGCAATAGCTAAAATGGCCATATCTACCTGTGGTAACTCATTCACATCTTTATGGCATAGAATACCCTGAATATTGTCTTCTTTGGGATTTACAACATACACTTCTCCCCTAAATTGATGGTCGAGGATATTCTTTAAAACTTTGCCTCCGGGCTTACGAATATCATTTGAAGCTCCAATTATAGCAATGCTGCGGGGTTGAATGAGTGCTTTTGTAACCATAGTATAACTTTTTGCTGCTAAATTAAGGAATTCATTTGTAAAAAGGTAGGCTTATTAAAAGTTTTTAAGGTTTGGATTAATAATTGTTTAGTGATGAATAATATTTACTGAAGTGTTTATATATTCCAAAAATATGTATCTTCGCATATAAAAATCTGACCATTATGAGATACGCCATTTCCATTTTAATTGTAATGGGCTTTGTTCTAAACATGCAAGCTCAGGTTGACACCGTGCGTGTGCCGGTAGATGATCCACAGAAGGCAGAACGCCTATATAATGAGGGTACTGTTCTTTTTGAAAGTGGAGCTTTTAAAGACGCTTTGAAGAAATTTGATGAAGCAATTAGTATGAAGTCTGATTTTGCAAAAGCCTATTATAACAGGGGCATTGTAAAAATGGAACTGAATAATAATGATGGAGCTATGCTCGATTTTAATAAAGTAATTGAGTTGGAGCCAACAGCAAATGCCTATTTTATGCGTGGCCAAATTAAATATAAGGCTAATGACCTTGATGGTGCAAAGGCTGATTATACCAGTGCGCTGGGTGTTGATAACATGCATGCGCAATCATATTATTATCGTGGAAGTGTATTTTTCGATGAGAAAGATTACGATGCCGCCATTGAGGATTATAAAAAGGCGGTTGTTGCCAAGAAGGATTATGCCTACGCATATAATGATATGGGGAGCTGTTATAAGATGAAAGAAGATTATGAGGAAGCTCTTCGTTGTTATGGAGAGGCAGTGAAAATCAATCCTAAGCTTGCATTTGCATATAATAATGCCGGTACGGTATATCGCAAGTTGGGAAAATACGATGAGGCTATTCTTGAGTATTCCAAGGCTGTAAGTGCAGACCCTGAATATTATATTGCTTATAATAACAGAGGTTTGGCTAAGTTTGAAAAAGGTGATTATGAAGGTGCAATTGCTGATTTTTCAAAAGCTATTGAAAAGAAAAGTGATTACGCTTATGCATTCAATAATCGTGGTAGTGCGAAGTATAAAATAGATAATTATGAAGGAGCACTTGCAGATTTTGATAAAGCCATAACCATCAATAGTTCTTATGGTTCTGCTTATTTGAATAGGGGGAATACTAAAGAGATGCTTCGTGACCTTGCTGGAGCTTGTGAGGATTGGAAGAAAGCGTCTGAGCTTGGGCTCAAAACGGCTGACACCTATGCCAAACAAATGTGTAAGTAATGCTGAAAGGAGAAAAGATTATGAAAATATTTAAATATACCGCTGTAATTTGCCTGACATTTATATTAACATCTATGATGGCTCTTCAGGCTCAGAATGTTGAATTCGATAAGAAGAATTTTTCAGATAAAAAAGGTCTTAAACAGGCTTTGAGTAATATCAAAGAAGGAGATGGATACTTTGAAAGAGGGAAAGGGATGTATGTTGATGCTTTGAATTTTTATCTGAAGGCCAATGAGTTTAATCCAAAAAATGCTCTTCTGAACTATAAAGTAGGAATGTGTTATAGTGTTTTGGATAAAGAAAAGTCTCTTAATTATTTAAAGATAGCAGAGGACTTGAATCCACATTGTGCGCCTGATCTTTATTTTCAGCTGGGAAAGGCATATCATCAAAATCACCAATTTGAAATGGCGATTGAGAAGTATAAGGCATATAAGAATAAGCTGACTCCAAAGGAGTATAATTCTGTTGCGCCTTCATTGAATAAGAAAATTTCTGAGTGTGAAGTGGGTATAGAACTGGTGAAAAAGCCAGCAAAAGTATTTATTGATAATTTGGGAACTTCTATCAATACAATGTATCCAGAATACTGTCCTATTATTAATGCAGATGAGTCAATGATGATCTTTACATCTCGTAGAGAAAGCACCACAGGTGGGAAACGAGATCCTCAAGATGGAAAATTCTATGAGGACATTCTAATAGCTGATCGCGCAGGAGAAGGCTGGAAAGTTACCAATCCTGGGAAACCGTTGAATAGTGATTTACATGATGCAACAGTAGGTTTAAGTCCTGATGGTCAAACTCTTTATGTATACAAAGGTGAAAACGGTGGAGACTTGTATGAATGTAAACTTAAAGGTACAGAGTGGGGAAAGCCAGATCGTATGAGTAAAAGCATAAACACCAAATTTCATGAAAGTAGTGCTTCTCTTGGCCCTGATGGGCGCACGTTATATTTTGTAAGCGATCGTGAAGATGGAGTTGGTGGACGTGACATATACATAACCTATCTTGATGATAAAGGCAAGTGGGGAGAGCCCATAAACCTGAAAGAATTGAATACCATATATGATGAGGAAGCTGTTTTTATTCATCCAGATGGCAGAACTTTATATTTCAGCTCAAAGGGTCATAAAACTATGGGTGGGTTTGATATATTCAAATCTGTTTATGAAAATGGAAAATGGTCAGAGCCAGAAAACCTGGGATATCCTATCAATACCGCTGATGACGATGTGTTTTTCTCCATTTCAGCCAGTGGACAACATGCATATATGAGTTCTGCACGTGCAGGTGGTGTTGGAGAACAGGATATTTTTCTCGTTACTTTTCTCTTGGAAAAACCTCTTAGCACAAATTCTGAGGACAATCTGATTGCTTGGAGAACTGAGCCTGTGAGTGAGACGGTAATTGAAAACACCGTGGATGTAATGACGGCATCTCTAACTCTACTCAAAGGGCGTGTTCTTGATGAATCAACCAAAGAACCTGTTGAAGCTCAGATTATTCTTACTGATAATACCACAGGGGAGCAATTGGCAACATTTACTTCAAATAGCGCAACAGGTAAATATCTGGTTTCTTTGCCTAGTGGTAAAAACTATGGTATTGCTGTAAATGCTGATGGATATTTATTCCACTCAGAAAACTTTGATATTCCAAATGCCGCTGCATATCAGGAAATTGAAAAGGATATTTATTTGAAGAAAGTAGAAGTTGGAAAAGAGATTGTGCTTCGTAATATCTTCTTCGATTTTAACAAAGCAACACTTCGCCCTGAATCTAAATCTGAACTGGAAAGACTTGCTCAACTGATGAAAGACAATCCTACTTTAGAAATTGAGATTTCAGGACATACCGATAATATTGGTTCTGCCGCGTACAATAAAACCTTGTCAGAGCAACGTGCCAAATCTGTTGTGGATTACCTGATTGGTGTTGGAATTTCATCCGGACGTATGACTTATGTGGGGTATGGATTTGATAAACCTATTGCTAGTAATGCTACTGATGAAGGTAGACAATTGAACAGACGTACTGAATTCAAAATTACCAAAAAGTAATATTTAGAGAAAACTAGTATGAAATCCCGTTGTGTTACAGCGGGATTTTTTTATATAATATATGTCTCAAGAATTGTGCAGGATTCTGCAGCCACAATTTGAATTTCATCCATCACTGCGGGTATCAAAATGAGCTCTCCTTTTACCAGAGAGTCTGATGTGGAACTTGAACGAATATTTGCACTTCCTTCTGTACAGAGATAAGCAATAAATGAATCTATTGGAAAAATATCTTTCTCCAATAACATGTTTTTATCCAATTGAATTAGATTTGTAGTGAATTGTGATTCAGACACCATGTTAGAACTGCCATTTTTTGGAATAGGGTATTCCAATTTTCCACCTTTTTCAAACTCATACTTCAATGCGTCCAGTGCAGCTTCAATATGCAAATCTCTTTTCTTTCCGTTTGCATCTGTTCTGTCCCAATCCCATAGCCTATAAGTGACATCACTACTTTGCTGAATTTCTGCCAGAGTAACGTCTGGCCCAATGGCATGAACCATTCCAGAAGGAGTAAAAAACAGATCCCCTTTCTGGGTTTTATAGGATTGAAGTAATTCCTGCAGGGTATTGTTTTGAATGGTATTTTGAACCTTAATACGGTCGGTAATAGTATTAAACCCGCTAATAATTTCAGCTTTTTCGCCTCCTTCCATCACGTACCACATTTCTGTTTTTCCATTCAGAAGATTGTGCTTCTTCTTAGCAAGAATATCGTCGGGATGAACCTGAACAGAAAGCCAGTCGGAAGTGTCAAGGATTTTAAACAGCAAAGGGAAATCATGACCAAATTTGTCAAAGACAGCATCTCCAAGCAGATCGCCCATGTATATCTCGCTAAGTTCGCTAAGATTGTTTCCGGCGAGAAATCCATTTGCAACTTTGCTTTCATGGTCTTTCACCGCACTTAATAGCCATACTTCACCAATATTATTGTACTTTTCTTCAAGAGAATAAGTTTTTAGAAGTTTTGTGCCTCCCCATATTTTTTCCATGAATTGGGGCTCGAATTTAAGGGGGTAAAGAGTATTCATCTTGTTCAAATTTGGCTTTGCAAACTTAGTGTTTTCTGATTTAATAACTACTTGTATGGCTCGATTGCAAGTATTATCTTTGCGGAATGCAAAATTCAATTCAAAATATTTGTGTGTTTTGTGGCTCATCATCAGGCGACAATGATTTGTATGCCAACGAAACTAGAAAAATAGCTGCACTTTTTCTTGAACAGAAAATCCATGTTTTATATGGCGCCGGAAGTGTGGGGCTGATGGGTGTTTTGGCTGAAGAAATGCTGAATGGCGGTGGAAAAATCACTGGGGTAGTACCTGATTTTTTGGATGCCAGAGAAGTGGTGCGTCATGATCTCACTGAACTTGTTCTGGTTAAAGATATGGCAGAGCGCAAGACTATTCTCATGGATAGATCAGATGCTTTTATTGCATTGCCCGGTGGATTTGGAACTTTAGATGAATTGTTTGAAGTTCTTACCGCCTTTCAATTGAGCTTAATGACTAAACCTATTGCAATTTTAAATACCAATGGGTATTTTGATTCGGTTATTAATTTCCTGATGCATGCCGTAAAAGAACGCTTTCTGAAAAAGGAACATTTACAGGCATTAATAATTAATGATAAGCCCGAAGAACTCTTGGATGCTATACATAGATTCGATTTCAAACAGCCTGAAAACTGGATACAAAATTTGATACAAACAAATAAGTATTGAAAACTTGTAATAAGTATTTTATTTTTTGTCGACTTAAGCTATAATTTTGTGACAAATTAAGCTAGAAATGAAAAATTTTGCTTTATCAGTGGTTTTAATTTTATTTGCTCTGGAAATTTTCTCACAATGTGCAAATGATTCCAATATTTACCGATTTGATTATGCCGGACATTCCTATGAAGTGGTTATGGAAATGCAAATATGGCCTGATGCTGCGGCCTGTGCTTTGGAGCGTGGTGGGTATTTGGTAGATATCTCTTCTCAGGCTGAGCAGGATGCTGTTTTCGATGCAATTATTAGTGGGGCTGGGGTTTCTCCTACGTATACTACTATTTCCAATGGTGGCGGAATTGCATACGTATGGATTGGTGCAACCGATAATGAAACAGAAGGAACTTGGCTTTGGGACGGAGATAATGACGCTTCAGGCACCAATTTCTGGACTGGTGAGGGGGCTAATGGGGCGGGAACCGGTGCAGCAATTGGTGGTGCGTATATTAACTGGGGTGGTGCCGGCTCAGGAATTCCCAACGAACCCGATGATTATGGTGCAGGACAGGATTGTGGAGCAATTGGCCTTACCGGATGGCCTTCGGGCACTACTGTATTGGGAGATACAGGAGAGTGGAACGATATACAGGGTACCAGCCTTTGCTATTATGTGATTGAATACGATTATATTCTTGCGATAAATGAAAACACTGATGCAGGAATGGTACTTTACCCAAACCCGGCCGCAAATGAATTACAAATTGAATTGCCAATGCCTGGAACATATCTCATCAAGGTTTTTGACCCAAAAGGATCTTTAATTATGCAGCAAAATTCTGAAGCTATTGCCTTAATTGATATTTCATCGTTGGCAACAGGTGTATATTTTGTTGAAGCAGTTGGAGAACTTAATTTCCGCGGCTCTTTTATAAAGCAGTAAGCGGATATATTCTAAAAGAAAAACCCGACAGGAAACTGCCGGGGTTTTTTATTTGAAATAGATTTGATTCTTTATTCTTTCTCAGCTTCGCGTTTCTTAAACGCTTCTAATCCTTCGTCAAGGAAGCGCACAAAATCATCCACATCTGCATCATATGCCTTTGTTTCTTTGATCAGTTTCTTACCATCATAATCAAGCAATACATATTGTGGTTGGGAGTTTTGACCATAATTACGAATCTGAATATCCTGGTTTTTCTTACCATAGTCTTTGATCACTTTACCACTATATGAAATCTCTGCAGACACCCATTCATCTTCAGGAAGTTCGTGTCTATAATCGGTATATAGGGATACAATGATATAATCATTTCTAAGACGTTTTAAGACTTCTGGTTCAACCCATACATTATTTTCCATTTTCCTACAATTCACACAGCCTTTACCAGTGAAATCAATGAAGATTGGCATTTTCATTTCTTTTGCACAAGCCAAACCTTCTTCCAAATCAAAATAGCCTTCCAGCCCGTGAGGAAGTTCAAGATCTTCTGAGTATTTTGGATTGGTAGTACAAATATGGCTTTCACTATTTCCTCCCGCGAATTGACTTATTTCAATCTCTTCCCTTACAATATCTCTTACATCAAACTCATTTGTGGTTTGAGGAGGAAGGAATCCTGAGAGTATTTTAATTGGGGCACCAAACATGCCGGGGAGCATGTAAATAGCAAACGATAATGAAATGATGGCAAGCATCAACTTAGGAACACCGATATGTTTTTCATCACCGTCGTGTTTGAACTTGAGTTTTCCTAAAAGGTATAGACCCAGTAAGCTAAAGATTACTATCCAAAGGGCGAGATATATCTGACGATCGAGAAGATGCCAACCGTAGGCCATATCAGCCACACTTAAAAACTTTAATCCAAGAGCTACTTCTATGAATCCAAGAACTACTTTCAGAGTATTCATCCAGCCACCTGATTTTGGCAGATTCCCCAACCATCTTGGGAATAATGCAAATAGAGTAAACGGAACGGCAAATGCTAATCCAAAGCCAAACATGGCTACAATGGGTTGTAGAAACTCACCGTTGGAAAGCATTACTACTACAGCTCCAATGATGGGTACTGTGCATGAAAATGAAACCAATACCAGTGTTAATGCCATAAAGAACGGACCGAAAAGACCGCCTTTATCTGCCTGTTGATCAGACTTATTGATTAACCCTGATGGCATTTTGATTTCAAACATTCCGAAAAATGAGAAAGCAAAAATCATGAATATCAGGAAGAATAGAATATTTGGCAACCAGTGAGTACTTAGCCACTGAAATAAGGTAGGCCCAAAAATTATTGATAGGCCTGAACCAATTACAGTAAAGATCACTATGATGCTAAAACCAAAGAAAAAGGCCTGTCTTCTTCCTTTCGATTTATTTTCAGAACCTTTCAGGAAAAATGTAACGGTCATTGGAACCATGGGTAGTACACAAGGGGTGAATATCGCTATCAGCCCACTTAAGAAAGCAATGATAAAAATACTCCAGAGGGATGAATTTGCCAAATCATTTTCATCGGTATCATCACCAAGATTTGTAGTCGCATTTGTCCCAGCAGTATCAGGAGTGATAGTATCAATAGGTATTGAATCTACAGCAATTGAGTCTGGGCTTTCGTCTCCTGATTCTTCAAGAGAATATTGAGTACCATCCACATTTACTGAAAGATCATAATCCAACGGAATACAACTTCCTTCATTACAGGTCATGTACTCAATTATACCTGTTATTGTAAATTTCTCGCTTTTTAAAAGCTTAATTCTTTGAGTAAATGAAGCAGATCCAGCCCATGAACCTACATCCATCTCAAATGTCTGATCATATTCAACATGTGCTTTTGGATATTCGTAAGGTTTTCCAAGAAGCTTGTATGAGGAATTTGGCTCAAAGGTTAAAACCGTTGGCAATGGACCACCCTCTCCCACATATTGGCTATATAAATGCCAGCCTGGATCCATGGTAGCAGTACACACTATGTTTGCTTCTGTTTCAGAGATTTTTTGTACAGAAACGGTCCATTTTACCGGATTCAGCATTTGCGCCTGTACCATGCCGCTAAGTGCAAGCACAAAAACGGATACAATAAGGAATCTCAACTTACTCATTTCAATGGTTTTTATATGGTTCTCAAAAGAATGTACAAAAATAGTGAATTATTTAGATATTTTCAAAATAAGGGCAGTGCATGGGAAGTCTCGCAAAGCAAAGTTTTCGCTGATTTCAAAGCCTAAAATTGCTGCAATTTCGTTTTTACTCTCCAATACATATACTTTTTCTTTTTCTATTGCAGTTAACTTCTTGTCTGTCAGGTAGTCGCTGATTTTTCTATTGCCTTTCATGCCCAATGGTCTGAATCGATCACCAGCTCTCCAACGTCTAATTTTTAATGGAAAAACCAGTTTCTTTTTATTTAACTGGAGTACTTTTTTATTCGTGATGATGTTTGAAAGCGATTCATAATTTGCAAATTCTGCTTTAAGGTTTATGGTTAGATGTTCAGAACTCAAGTCTTCATAAATCAGATATTCGGCATCATTCACATCGGGGATTTCTGAAATTGTTAGCCTGTCGCTTCTAACAATCATTCTCATTTCTCCGGAATAGAAAAATTTACTCTCATTGCTGAAGAAAGATAGAAACACATCATCTATAATAGCTGTAGGAAAGCCAAATTTCTGAATGATTTTTAGCAATAATTGCTCGGCAAAAGGATCATTTATGAGCTCAGAGGGAATAATATCCAGAGCGTCTTTAGAATCATTCATTTCATATTGTTCCAGCCTCAAATCAAGCTCCTCGTCGAGTGAATCTGATAATGAACGCAAGTGCAATGTGCTCTTTTGTAAAGCATTAGCAAAACCGGGCATAATTTCCTCCGCCAATGGCAATAAATGATGCCTTATGCGATTCCTTAGGTATTTGTCTTCTGCATTGGAGCTGTCTTCTACATATTCAATTCCATGCTTTTTTGCATAAGTTTCAATATCTAATCTCGAAAATCTAAGCAATGGCCGTATGGTTAATTCATTTTTTGGAGGAATGGATGCCAATCCCTTAATTCCTGCTCCTCGATTAAGATTTATGAAAAATGTTTCCAGCACATCATCTCTGTTGTGTGCGGTTACAATATAATTGCTGGAGCTATCATTTAAGACTTTTAAGAAAAATGAATATCGGGTTTCTCTAGCAGCTTCCTGTATGCTTACTTTATGGGTTATTGCATATTCTGATGCATCGTAAATTTCAAAAAACAGCTTGATTTTATGCTTTTTGCAAAATTCGCGCACAAATTTTTCATCTCTTTCACTTTCTTCACCCCTAAGCTTGAAATTGCAGTGCGCTATGACAAAATTTAATTCTGCTTTCATAAATAGATGCAGCATCACCATTGAATCAATACCTCCGCTCACCGCAAGTAAAAACCTGTTGGATTTGTATCCCGGAGCCAATATTTCTAGAGATTGGATGAACTTTTTCTGCATTAGCGGGTGAATTTCATTCTTTTTAAGGTGAGTAAGATATTGTTTTTCAAGAATTTGTCTATATTTTCTGATTCAACCAACATACAATGTTGCTTATCTGCAATATATGCGATAATATCTCTGCGATTGGGCCGCTCAAGCAATAGTTGTTCGATATATGGATGCATCATGATATAGCCGCCAAAAGCATTTCTTTGTCCAATGAAAACCCATGATAGAAAATCGCCATTTTCCATTATTTTCAAAATCCCATTGCTTTTAAATGCTATGCTTATGCTTTTCGACTCTGCATACACATTTTTTAATAAATGTTCCCTTATTTTTTGTGTAGCAGTGTCTAAAAAGAAATCAAGGGCTTCAATATCTGGCTGATATTCAGAATTAAACGGAAGGCTCTGCGCCAGTTGCGACCATTGGTTAAAATCTGCACCACTTTTTTGATGTGATTCAGATAAATCACCATTATATTTTGTAAAGATATATTCATGATCAGATCTACTCATTTTCTCGTTTGAAATGAATTTTAGGGGATCTATTTTCTGACGGCGGATAAAACGGATGAGGTCTTCTTCATTTTTGTTGAGTGAAGATGATAAAGACCCGTCAATCTGAAAAATATTGAGAATGCGATTATAATTCCCAGCGTTTTTTTCATAGGCATCATGCATCTCGTCTGCATTTATTTCATTGCCAGATCTTGCATTCATGTTTTTGTCGTACAGAAATGCAGTCTTTTTTAGGGTCTGAATAAAATCTGGTATAAATGAAACACATTCGGATCTAACGTACGATTCAAAAGTATAGCTGGCTTCAAAATACTCTTCTGGCATATTGCAAAGCAATGCCCACAATGCTACCGATGCTTCAAAGGATGGAAAACTAAGGAATTCATCAAGGCCTTCAATGCTGAAGTCTATAATTTCTTCTTTTACAATAGGGTGAATCTCAATTTCGCCTCTGAGTTCTTTTTTCTTGTGTTCGTTTAGGGTGTTTTTAATAGGAATTATTCGTGGAAACGCTTGGACTCCAATATTATTTAAGAAGAATTCAGTTTCTTTTTCCGAAATTTGATTTGATTCGAAATATTTGTAAAGATCTGGGCTGATAAAAGAGACATTGATATTTGAGAAAAATTTCTCCAGTTCTGGTTTTTGCAGATATATTTCTCCAGGTTTATCAAGTTTTTTCTCACCGCTGCCTGATTCTATGGTTCGGATGCAATTCGTTTTGAAGAGCAAAGTAGATATTCGGTCTTTTAGTGTGGAATTCCCGTCAATATACAGTTGATATAGCCGAAATAAATTGGGATTGGCATTGTGCATTCGAATAGCCGCAATCAGTTTTTCCGCTTCTGCAAGACCGGGACTCCCTTCAGGAATACCCAGCATTTTGAAAAAATTTCTATTTGCGCTATTGGCGGCTAATTCTGGATGAACCAGTGGGACTTTACCTTTTATTTCGCCAAGAAAAATTGCAGGGCGCCCATCGGTATGAAATGGTGCTTTCAATTCTTTCTTAGTGTCGGGGATGATTTGGCTGTATCTTACTGAATAATAGCGATCGGCATGTTTTGTATCCCAGTATTTTGTATGTTCTGAAAGAATTTGATAAAAAATAGTCAACTCACTAAATTTCTTTTTCTTTAGAAATTCAGGATGTTGTCGTATATGGAAGGCAAGTGAATCTAAGTCAGCCTTTTTGAGTTTATGTTTTCTTTGAAGGTATTGAAGAAAAGTTTCATTTCTGCATAATGTTTCGTGCAGAAAATCGAATCGAGACCAAATATTGAAAATATCTTTATTCTTGGTGAGATTTCGAAGTAAATCATGCTCTGGTATGCAAAGACTTTTGCATTCTTTGTATTGATTTTCAGTATTCTGAAGTGATTTTTCTTCTCTTAAAAATTTATCTATGCTTGATTCGATACTTTCATGAAGAGGATCAGGATTTTGGATATTCCAATTAAACAAACTATAAAATGAAGAATTCAGATATTTTTCTTTGCGCAAGAACTTAAAGCTTTTAAGTAATAAATCGCCTAGATCAGTGCTTATCTTAAAATTTTCAGGGCAATATTCGCGATTAAAAATAATTTGTTCTCTGGTTGGATTTGTAGTGAATCGCCCGTGTGTTAAAAATGAATGTTTCAGCGAATATTGTGTGGGAAAATACACCGCCACAGGTTTATTTGCCAATGGTATAAAATGATCGGACTCCGTTCCATGGCAAAAAGCTATTGCACATTCTTGTTTTCCATGGGTGTTTTTCCTGAATACAAGGTAATTTTCCATTTTAGAAATTATGCCACTGCTTTGTAAGGAAGTTTTGTATATGTCTTTTTGCAATAATATATTTTCACGTTGTATGCTCAATCTTTTAGCACCACTCTCTACTTCAATTTTGCGTAAATGAGTTAAAAATAATAGCAGGGTATGATCCAATTGCAGGAGTTTATTGCGTGTAGATTCAATAATTCTTGAGTCGAGATCTTTTTTAAAAGGCAGTCGGATCAGTGTTGTAAATTCATGTGTGGAGCGACTTTCGCAGGTTTCGAGTATTTCATAATCTAAGATACGATAATGATGCTCGCCGCTATGAATCTCCGGGTTTTCGCTTATACCATATACAGACCGGAATCCAATGCCAAATTTTCCAATCATATTAATATCGGGTGTGCCTTTTTTAGAGGTAGAGGCAAATGTGCTGATCGCCATTAGATCTTGCTCATCGAATGCTTTGCCATTGTGATAAATATCGATGGCATTATCTAAAATCAATACCCTTAAAATCCCCTTATCTTCAAAATTAGATAAATTTCTGCATGCGTCTTCCGTATTCTGAATAATTTCTTCAATAAAATGATAGGGATCTGCATAAAGCATAGAGAGAATTTGCCCATGGCGGTTGCCTTTTATTTTATTGGCAGCCACGGCAATTTTCGATTGGCGAATATGTTCACTCAGCGTAATGCCTTTCATACGTAACAAAGGTACTGCAAATTCCTGTGAATAAAAAAAGGGCCACATAATGCAGCCCTTTCAAACAGTAATAATAAAAAAGTTTAATCTACTACAGATCCACGTTTAGTGGAATAGTTGATCTTAAATGCACCAACTTTTCGTAATTCTTGCTTTACATCAGTTACAATTCCCATTTTAACATCTTTATCTATCTTAAAAGAGGTAGTAAGGAACTGGCGATCGTTTTCATTACGAGCGGCACGTTCTTTTTCAATGAATTCTGCGATATCCTCAACGGTTGCGAATTGGTCGTTGAGCTGAATTCGAGGTTCTGTACCATAAACTTGGGTTCTCATTGGCGTACCAATATAGATATAAGAAACCAAATTTTTGCGTTCCAGTTTTTGAACTTCAGTTGCAGAAGGGGCATTGATTTTAACAAAGAGTGTTGCTTCACGAATGGTAGTAATTACCATAAAGAAGAAGAGGAACATGAAGATGATGTCAGACATAGACCCGGTATTAATTCCCGGGACTTCTTTTTTTTCGTTCTTTTTAAATCTTGACATTAGTCTTTTCCTCCTATATCTTTTGGTTCAGCTTCAGATATGGCCACAGGAATGGCCTCCTGAATAGCCTTTCGGTAATCTTCATTCGTCAAGTCATCGAATTTAACGCCGAATTTTTCTATGGAAAGATCGTCTCTCATTTCATTAAATGCAGCGGTTAACTCATTTTGCACAGCTATGTATGTTTTGTATGAGGTGCCACGGTCATTTTGAAGAGAGATCACTCCTTTTGATCGTTCATATGGACCAATGTGTTCAATGGTTTCCATTTTTCTTCTTTCCGACAAATTCGGATCGTTATTGGGGTTCAGGAAAAACTCCTTTGCGTCTTCGCGCAGAGTTTTAATATTGCCTGGTTTACCCTCTACCAATAGCATATCGTATGCGTTTACCAGAACCACAAAAACATTTCTTTGTTTTACGGGTGGAGGAGGTATATCATCTGGCAGAGGCGGCAATCTCCGCGAAAGCCCCAAATCCGTATCTATAGATGACGTAAGTAGAAAGAACGTCAGCAACAGAAAGGAAATATCTGCCATTGATGAGGTGGCTATTTCGGGAAGTTTTCTTGCCATAGGATTATTATTTTAAAGAATTTCTGATCGATAATACAATGAATGAGACCACAAATATGGCCAGCAAAGCGTAAATGGAATAGAGACCTGCTCCGATGATGGGATCCCAGCTAAGGCTGGTTCCAGTTTTTTCAAACTGAGATACCGGTACATCGTTTCTGGGTGCAATAAAGTAAAACAATACTATCATCGCAATCAGTCCGCCGCCTCCAACAAGTCCTTTTACATTTTGTTTGGCATTTGATACAATGCTGTACAGTGAAGATCCGAGAAAGGTAAGAAATCCAATTCCCAGAATGATATATGTTAAGCGGAGTCTTGTATCGGTTCCGCCAAAAATAATCACCGCTGCAAGCACAACCAAAACAACAATTAATATAAGGCTTTTGAGTGCTTTCATAATTTAAGACTTTTTAGTTGTTTTTTACTTTGTAAATGATGTCCATGAAGCTGATTGTAGAATCTTCCATGTCATTTACGAGTTTTTCGATAATCGTTACAACAAAGTTGTAAAGAATCTGTAGAATAATAGCAACAATAAGACCGAATACAGTTGTTAAAAGAGCTACTTTCATACCACCAGCAACAACAGTTGGGCTAATATCACCCTGAGCTTCAATATTATCAAAAGCCGCAATCATTCCAATTACAGTTCCGGTAAATCCAAGCATAGGAGCCAAAGCAATGAAAAGACCAATCCAACTCAGATTGCTTTCCAAACGTCCCATTTGTACACCACCGTATGAAACAATTGATTTTTCAATAACATCAAGGTCTTCGTTGAAACGATCTAAGCCTTGATAGAAAACACTGGCAACTGGTCCGCGAGTTGTACGGCAAATTTCTTTTGCGCTTTCAACATCGTTTGCTTCGAGTGATTGCTCAATCTCAGCTAAAAGTTTTTTAGTGTTTGTACGACTAAGACTCAGGTAAATAATTCTTTCAATAATTAAGGCAAGACCCAAAACAAATACAAGAAGAATTGGGGTCATCCATTCTGCACCACCATCAATAAACTTCTCTTTAAGTATTTGGTGGAAGGTTTGTGTTTCTTCGACTTCAGCAGTGGCGTCAACAGGCTGTTCTGTAACAGCAGCTGGAGAGTCAACATTGTTAGAGTCAACTTGTGCCGTAGCAGTTGGATCTGAAGTTCCTCCCTGAGCATAAGTCATGTTGGTCGCTCCGAAAATGAGCAAACTCGCAACAGCAACCAGTGTGATCAACTTTTTCATAATGAATTTAATTTTTGTTTTTTAAAAAGGTTTCAATTCAAATTATTGGTTTCTTGCGGAGAGAGAGGGATTCGAACCCTCGTGTCGCTTTCGGCGACTACACGCTTTCCAGGCGTGCCTCTTAAACCACTCGAGCATCTCTCCTCAAACCGGCTGTAAAAATACAAAAAATCTTGTAAGATTGAGGACCGATAAAAAATTAATGATGACCGTAAACTGATTTATGGCTTTGAAAGACGTTATTTTGTAATAAAATCGCAGTGAAATTCAAAAATATATGCGTTTTATAGCTAGATTAAAAAATCTTAAATCCAGTCCATTTTCGATTATCTTTACTGTAAATCCATAACCTGTCGTTGGCGTAGCTTAGGTTAAAAAAGTCATGCATGTAGTCCGAGTAGTCTATATGTACATTGCTAACATACTCTCCTTTTTTGTTGAAGAAATATATTTTAGGGCTTAAATAATTCACTAAAATAAATTCATAGCCTTTTTTGCCCGTATAAATAACAACATACTCCACGCAGTTCTCAATCTCTCTGGAGGAAATTCCAGTTAAATCAAATTGTTTAACGCTTGTTCCCGTTTTGAATTTATAGGTGTAAATGGTGGCATCGTTGCGGAAATATACCAGTTTTTTCTTCATATCGAAAAAACCACCAGACTGTTCGGTAGGTTGATGCATGCCTGTAAATATATTCTCCATTTGCCCTGTGGGCAAGCCGGCATCGTTGAGGAAAATTTTGAAATAACCGCCATCATCGTAGGCATTTCCATATAAACAATTGGTTTTTTTGTCATATGATAAACCTCTGGCATCAAATCCAATTTTTTCGGAATACACATTTTTTCCTGAAGAAGTGAATACCTCTAGTGGATAAAATTCATTACCCCCAAAAGCTGCATAATAGAGATCTTTATCTTCATTATATGTTACAGCAATACCATTATTGCCTTCTTCAGAGCTGATCACGAGTACCAAATCTTTTTGAGGATTATTTAATGGCTGCGCTTGAATAGCAAGGGTGAAAAACATTAAAAATGCTGCCGCCATGGAGAAAAATAGTGATTTCATATGATTTTTTCTTTCAAAGATATGAATTTTATCTTTTAAGTTCATGAGAATCATAGATGAAAGGTGAAATTTAATAGCAAATTGCGTTAAACTATTGGTAAAGGCCTTCTTTGTCAATCATGGCAAAAACTTTTTCACGCAAAAAAAATCTTATATCATTACCTGAAGCCAATTCTTTACGAATGAAACTACTGCTGATTTGCATTAGAGGTGCATCTACTATTTTTACGCAAGGATGGTCTTCATATTCTCCTACATTATACCCATGACGTGGATATACAAGTATTTTATAATATTCGAGAATGCTTTCGTATGCTTTCCACTTGTGAAAATTTTGAAGATTGTCCATTCCCATAATAAGGCTAAATGTACGATCAGGGAATTTTTCTTCTAAATGTATCAGTGTGTGTATTGTGTAGTTTGGCTTGGAAAGTTGAAATTCAATATCACTGACTTTCATTTTTGGATGATCGTTTAATGCCAGTCTGCATAGTTCAAGCCTTGTTCTTGCAGGAAGTAAAGAAGATGAAGCTTTGAGTGGATTTTGAGGGGAAACTACAAACCACAGCTCATCAGCATCGCTATGGTTGAGAATATAATTGGCAATCGCTGTATGTCCTATATGCGGAGGGTTGAATGATCCGAAATATAAGGCGGTTTCTTTTTTCATGGTATGTAAAGATAAAAATATTTCCCGATTTCGAATAGAGGTATCTTCATTAGAAATTCACTAGAGTTCTACACATGGGTTCCAAAAATGTTTCTTGAAGTCAATAATGGTGTCGTCTATTACTTCTATCCCTTCGCTTTCTAATAATTGCTGCATAATACCAGGCGCCCCAAAATGATTTTTGCCACTCAAAACACCATTTCTGTTTACAACTCTATGAGCTGGAATACCTGTAGTGGTCGTATGTGATGCATTCATTGCATAGCCCACTATGCGTGAAGATGATTTGCTGCCCAAGTATTCGGCAATAGCTCCATAACTGCTTACTCTGCCATAAGGTATCTGAACAACAACAGCCCAAACTCGTTCAAAAAAATCACTTTTATCCTTGCTCATATATTGCTGGATTTAAACTGAATGAGATATATTTGATGGTTCTTCCTTCTTTAAGCCATATTTGTTCGTAATGGGTTTGAATTTCAGTAAGCGCTCCCGAAATCTGACCATTATATACATTGTTAATTTGGTGAATAAGACGGTGCCGATTTTCTTTAATCATTCCTAAGGTATATTCGTACAATAAATCACTATCTGTTTTTAAGTGAAATATTCCATCAACCCTAAGTATTTTGGTAAATATTTTTAGGTAACGAGGAGACATTAACCTTTTGTTTTCTCTGGCGCCCGGTTGTGGATCGGGAAAGGTAAACCAGATTTCACTCACTTCGTTCTCTGAGAACCAGAGGTCAATGGAGCCCGCCTGAGTGCGAATAAATGCAACATTCTTTATGCTTTCCTCTTGTACTGTTTTTGCTCCACGCCAAATACGGGCACCTTTGATGTCAAGACCAATGAAATTCTTATCTGGGAAACGCTTTGCAAGTCCTACAGTATATTCTCCTTTGCCACAGCCAATTTCAAGAATTATTGGGTTGTCGTTGCCAAAAAAATCTTTACTCCATGAACCTTTATATTCAAAAGGAGAACTACTCAATTCATTATGAGTGCGCTCAAAATAATGAGAGAATGTTCTGTTCTCGTCAAATCTCTTTAGTTTACGTTTGGTCATAGTTTATATTAATTTCCGTAATGAATCCATAAATCATTACGTCCATCCCGACTTTGAATTTGATTTAGCATTTTCAGTGCTTCATCTTTGCTGGAATAGCCTTTATTGAAGCTTACGATGTGCAATCCTTCAGGAGTCGTTCCTATAATAAGGGCAGGGTAGTTTTGGTTTTTGAGTTTGCTTACCAAATTGTCGGCCAGTTCTTTCATCTGGAAACATCCTGCTACTACATAGTATTTTGGTCCAGAGCTAACAGTATTGTTTTCAATTTTAGAACCAGAATTTTCATTGGTATTCTGAGTGATGTCGATATCTGCAGTATCTGCATTGGAACTGTCTGCCATGGTACTGTCGATATTTGCTATAGCAACGGTATCGTTGGGAATGCTATCGGTATTGTTCTCAATGGGCGTACGATTTTCGTCAGTCTTATCAAATACGGAGATAGCTTTATTCCAAATTTCATTGCTTTGCTCCGGAAAAATGAAAAATGCTGCTGTAATAGCGGCGCCAAAGAAAAGGATAATGAAAACAATTGCCGGAATTTTACGTTTTTTCTTCTTTTTAGCAACTGGGATATGGTCTTGTTTTACTTCCTTTGGCGTTCCGGCTTTAAAATTGAAAAGACCGTAATAAACCTGCAATAATTCTGCATTGGGTTCAGCTCGAAATTCCAGCGTTTTACCTTTTAAGTAGAAGGCACCAATTCCTTCCAGCTCAGCTTTGTTTTCGCTGTTTAGCTTTTGTGAAAATGTTTCAAAGAAATCATTGATTATTTTTTCTGCCATCGATTTCTTTAAAGAAGCATCTGTAGCCAGAATCTCAGCAAGATTTTTTCCGTGAGCAGCATTTTCGCTAAATTGAATAAACTCTGCGGGTGCTTCATATTCATGATGCACGGGGTGAGACTCTGCGTCTTTTGTAACGATTTCCAGAACCCCGTAGCCGGGTAAATGTATTTGCCTGTGTTTCTTTAAGGCAAAAAATATGTACTGTTCAAGTTTTGAATACATCGTAAGACAATTTAGCTGCTAAAATAAACAAAAAAACCCCGCTAAAGGCGAGGTAAATATATCAACTTTTAAAAAGTTCTAGTTCTTATGGGTTTTTTCGTCAGAAACAGAAAGCTTATGTCTTCCTTTAGCTCTACGTCTGCTCAGAACTTCACGTCCATTAGCGGTAGACATTCTGTGACGGAATCCGTGCTTGTTTTTTCTTTTACGGTTTGAAGGCTGAAATGTACGTTTCATGATTCGTTCTGTTTAAATAGGAGTGCAAAAGTATGGTTTTTTTTTGTACTGCAAAAACTTTTGCAAAAATATTTTGTTCGGGATATATTTTTTTTCTTTTTTTGAGACTTGGATTATTATTTAATATATTTGTGAATTCTTTAATAAAGAGGGGTATTTTGTATTTTCTAACTAATCACTAAAGCCTATGAAAAAAATTATTCTTTTTCTAGCCATTGTGTGTTTTATTGTAATACAATCGTTTGGTCAAAACGTTGATCGATCTGTTATTGCAAGTGCTGGCACTGAAATGGCTGCGTCCTCTTACTACTTGTCTTTCACTTTGGGAGAACTTGTGGTAGATAGTTACAACTCTGGAGGTTATGAACTTTCAGAAGGTTTTCAGCAATCCGATATTTCGCTTCAATCTGTACAGGAACAATTCCTTTTGGATGTGGTACTCTTTCCAAATCCTTCGAGCGATGTGATTTATCTTGAAGTGGGGACACAAAACGAAATGCAGTTTAGTTTGTTTGATGCTGCAGGGCGTTTACTCCTTCAAAAAACATTCTTTGGTAAAACGAGTATTCAATCTTCAGAATATGCCAATGGGATGTATTTGTTAAGAATTAGTGATCTCGAAGAAGGTCAGTCAAATGTTTACAAAGTTGAATTTCATTAAAAAATTAAGAAGATGAAAAAAATATTGTTTTTGTTTTTGGCTATTGTAGCCGTTACTGTAAATGCCCAATCACCTGAGGGTTTTAAATATCAGGCTTTGATTAGAGATGCTTCAGGATCTGTGCTTAGTAGCCAGGCGGTAGGTTTAAGAGTAACCATTATACAAACCACTCCTTCAGGAACAGAGGTCTATCAAGAGACCTTTTCTGTAACCACAAGCCAGTATGGCTTGGTGGATGTTATTGTAGGTCAGGGAACTGTGGTGGCAGGTGTTTTTTCTACAATTGATTGGGGTGCTGATGATTATTTTATTAAAACTGAAATGAACCCCGGCTCAGGATATATAACAATGGGCACTTCTCAGCTTTTAAGTGTTCCTTATGCCATGTATTCTTCTAAGGCAGGTTATGCCCCTCAGGATACAGTAGAGATTAATGCTGGAACGGGTATTGACGTGGCAGGTACTTTCCCTTCTTTTACAGTTACCAATACTGATACCTTGCCTGAAATGCCAATTGGTGCTGCCAATAATACAATTTATCATGATGGTACTGGTTGGGCAAGTAGCTCTTTCCTTTTAAATGATGGGGCACATCTTGGAATTAATGGTTTAAATTCATCTTATAAATTGTATGTTAATTCTCCAGTTGGCAATGGCAATTTGGCTAGTTTTTACAGGAATAGTGATGACTATATCAATATTAATGATACCATGAATGATTATTTTCTATATGTAAACAGAAGAGAAAGAATTTCTCAGGGTGATGGGCAGGCTAGTATTTATGGATATAGAACAAGGGATACTCAAAATGATGGAACAGCATACTCAACATCTTCTTCTAATTCTGCTATTAAAGGTTATAACCTTTGGGGCGACATGTATTCTTTTGGAGTAAATGGGTTTAACTGGAATGATAATACCCGCTGTGGTGGTGTACTTGGAGCAAATTATAGCGGTGTATATTGGGGAATATTAGGATATAAAAACAGCGGATCATCAACATACGGGGTGTATGGTTCGGCAGGGTACTCATCTGGTACAGGGAAATCCTCCTCAGATCTTGCTTTGGGAATAGGTGTTGGTGCATGGGGCTCACTTTTTGGAGCTGATATTCATGGCCAGGTTTACGGTTCTTTCATTGAGGGGGAACGCTATGCTTTATATACAAACGGTATTCGTGTAATCAATAATTTGGATGTTCATTTACAGGAAAATGGCTCTGCTAACAAAAGTGTTGGCGATCTGGTGCCACTATATACTAATGTTTCTACCGATGTATCCATTCAAAGCAGTGGTCTTGCTCAGTTGAGCAACGGTTCTGTATTTGTTCCATTCGATCAGGCTTTTGCAGCATCAGTTTCTGCACAGATTCCAGTAGTGGTTACTGTTTCTGCTATGGGAACTCCCGAAACTGTTTATGTAGAATCAGTAACTGCCAGCGGATTTACAATTAGAAGTACCAATGCCACATCAAGTGTTCAGGTTTCTTTTATTGCTATTGGAAGAAGAGCTGGATATGAAAATCCACAGATTCCTTCAGAGATTACAGATCATAATTATCTGATTAAAATTAATAATGGTCTTACCAATGATGGTGATACACAGCATGATGCTCAAGGATTGTATTGGGAGAATGGAGAACTTCATAATGGTGTTCATCCTTCAACCATTGTAAATCCAGCTGAAAAGCCAGCTGAGTAAAAAAAACTTTTTATTAAAAGCCTCTTCGGAGGCTTTTTTTATGCCGAAGAAGCCAACCCGGCAATGCTTACTTTCACATTTTCAACATTTAATAAATGCTTTGCACAAGCTTCGATGGTGGCTCCGGTTGTAATGACATCATCTATGAGAAGCAAGTGTTTCTCTTTAATTTTGTCTTCATTTTTAACCCCAAACATATTTTTTACGTTTTCATATCTGTCCCATCGTTTCTTTTTGGTTTGGGTTTCGGTAAATTCAACCCGAACAAGAGCATCTGCAATTATAGGTTTTCCCAAAGTCTCGCTCATGCCCTCTGCAATAACAAGTGCCTGGTTATAACCACGAATTCTTTCCTTTTTTCTGTGTAATGGAACTGGAATAATAGCATCAATGGTGTTATAAAGAGGGCTATTTAGTAATGTTTTTGCTAATTCATTGCCAAGAAGAAGGCCCACATCGCGCCTCGATTTATATTTTAATAAATGTACAAGATGTTGAATGGTTGAGTCACGTTCGTATAAACACATTGCCATAGCCTGTTCAATTGTACACCGACCATAAAAGACTCTGCTCACCGGATTGTCTTCGTTTTTGTGGTAATCAGTAAATGAAAGTTTGTTTATACACGAAATGCATATTGTTTTTTCCCCGCGTACTAGAGTTTGACCACAAGCAGCACATAAATCAGGAAAAAACAAATTGAAAAGTGATTTAACAGGCATATTATATCTTTGCAGTAAAACAAAGATGCATATTTTTTGTGAAATTCTCGCAATATTTGGATCTAAAAAGTAGTTTTTAATAAAAAAAATCAGTAGTCAGCTGAAAAATCAATAAATTTGCAAATTCTTAATCAGAAACCAAAACTTAGTTTTTATGGAGAATGCTGAAAATAAAACGAAGAAAAATTCTACCTATAAAATAATAATAGGCATTCAGTTGGCAATAATTGCCGTTCTTGCGTGGCTTTTAATTACAACCAAATCGAGTATTGATACGGTTGTAATTGAAAAGGAAAAGACTGAGCAGATGAATAAAGAATTGGTTGCTGATTATGATTCAATCATGGCGGAATACAATGCAATAAAAGAAGAGTATGGGTATCTTACTGAGCAGTTGGCTGGACAGGATAGTTTGATTTTGGCTCAAGCTGAAGAAATTCAGCAACTCATTAATTCGCAGGCAGACTACCGAAGAATTAAACGCAAACTTGATTATTTGCGTGAAATTACGCAGGGATATGTGAATCAGATTGATAGTTTGTATCAGGTAAATCAAAAACTTGTTGCGGAAAATCAAGGGTTGCGCACTGATTTGGAAAGTGCTAATGAAACAGCTAACAATTTGACAGAAGACAAAGACAATTTGAATAAACAAATTAATGAGGCTGCATACTTAAGGGCATATAGTATTTCTGCTACACCGTATAAGCAAAGAAGCGGCGAAAAAATGTCGGAAACAGATAAGGCTAAAAAGGTTGATCTAATCAGGGTTTGTTTTGTGATTGGAGAAAATACACTTGTTAGCGCAGGTCAGAAAGATATATATGTTCGTGTTGCAAGGCCAGATAATCTTATTCTTACGCAAGGCAGTTATTCCTTTATATATCAAGGGAATCGCATACAATACTCGGCCAAGAAGGTGATTAATTATCAGAAAAAAGCTGTCAGCGTTTGTATTGACTTTCTGCGTGGATCTCTTGAGCTTCCACAGGGACAATACAATATTGCGATTCTAAGTGAGGATAATGAATTGGGCACAACATCTATAACACTGCGCTAATCGAAGTGTTTTCTTAGTACCCTGTTAATCTGGTCGGTTGAATAGCCTTTCGAGAATGCAAAACGAAGAAGTTTCTGTTTTTTCTTAAAAGGATCTTCCTCTTTCAAAACTCTTATTTTTGACGCAATGAGTTTGTTTAAAACTTCATCATGTTTTTCAATTGGAAAAGCATCCATATACTTTTTAATAAGCTCTTCTGAAATATTTTTATTCTTTAGTTCTTGTATTATCTTAAAAGGACCCCATCCGTTTTGGTTTATTTTGCTCCTGATATATAATTCGCAATAGCGATCTTCATTAATGAAGTCTTTTTCTAATAAAATTTCTATGATTTTATTTTGTATGTCTGAGCTGATACCTAATCGGCTTAGCTTTTGTTTTACCTCATGAATACTACGTTCCTGATATGCACAAAACTTCTCTGCTTTGGGCAATGCAATTTGAATAAGAAATCTTTCGCTGTTTTCCGACATAGAGAATCAAAACTATTTATAAAGTAATTTCTTCTCCATCTGCTTTGAAAATATGAAATTCCAAGAAATGATAATTTTCAGAGGAACTAAGTTTGATTTTGCACTTGAGTTTTTTGCGCCATTTTTTAATGATGGAGTTGAATCCGGTATTCAAATATGCATAAACAAAGGGGCTCGTATAGAGCACAATTTTCTTTTCATTTTGTTCTTTAACCAAAAAGGAAATGGTGTTTTCGATTTCTTCGATGAGTAAAGTATTTGATCTGATTTCACCACTACCATTACAAACAGGGCATTTTTCCGAGATTTCAATTTTGGTTTCAGGGCGCACTCGTTGCCTTGTAATTTGTACCAAGCCAAATTTACTGGGAGGCAATATGGTATGCTTGGCCTTATCGTTTTTCATTTCATCGCGAAGCTTTTCAAATAGCTTTCTGCGATTCACTCCTTGGTGCATGTCAATAAAATCAATAACAATGATGCCTCCAAGGTCACGCAATCTCATTTGACGTGCAACTTCTTCAGCCAATTCGAGATTGGCTTCTAAAGCATTGGCTTCTTGATTTTTGTCGTTGTCAGACTTAAATCCACTATTGACATCAATAACATGAAATGCTTCAGTGGCTTCAATAATTAGATATGCGCCTGATTTAAGCGCAACTTTCTGGCCAAATGAACTCTTTATCTGCTTACTTATGCCTTTATCCTCGAAAATATCTATCTTGCCTTTGTGCAGTTTAACAATCTTCTCTTGTTCTGGGGCAATTGCACTGAGATATGTTTTTATTTCGCCATACAGGGCAGGATCATTAACATGAATGCTGTTGAAAGAGGAGTTTAATAGGTCGCGAATAATGGTTAATGAACGATCTAGCTCACCAAGTACTTTTTGCGGAGGGGTGCTATTATGGAGACTATTCAACATGCTTTCCCAACGTTCTGTCAATTCGTCTAAATCATTTTTTAGATCTGAAAAGTTTTTATTTTCCGCAACAGTTCTAACAATAAGCCCAAAATTGTGTGGACGTAAACTATCAGCCATTTTTTTAAGTCTCGACTTTTCGCTGAGATTTTTGATTTTGTGGCTAATAGAAATTTTATTAGAAAAAGGAATCATTACAACATAACGTCCAGGCAAGCTAAGCTCTGTAGTAATTCTTGGCCCTTTATTGGAAATGGGCTCTTTGGCAATCTGAACGAGAATGTCTGACCCACTTGATAAAATTTGATTGATTTTACCTGCTTTCTCAATGTTTGGTTCAAAAGTGTACGTTTCGACAGAAACTTTACGACCGCTTTTTCTCTCTTTGCTGAATTTATTAAACGTGCGAATTTGAGGACCGAGATCAAGGTAGTGCAGAAAAGCATCTTTCTCATAACCAACATCGATGAAGGCGGCATTTAAACCGGAAATAATCTTTTTGATTTTTCCAAGGTAAATGTCGCCAACAGCAAAGTTGTTGTTTCTGGTTTCAGTGTGTAACTCTACTAAACGCTTATTTTCCAATAAGGCAATCGTTACTTCGTTAGAAGTAGAGTTAATAATAAGTTCTTTGTCCATGGTAAAGATTGACGAACGCAATGATGACCTATAAGAAGCAAAAAAGATTAAATGTTATTTTTTCTTTTTATGTCTATTCTTACGCAGTCTTTTTTTGCGCTTGTGTGTAGCCATCTTATGTCTTTTTCTCTTTTTTCCGCTTGGCATGGCCGTAAGATTTAGTTATTTACTCGATTTAGCTTTAACTTCGCTAGTAAAAGTTTTCGAAGGTTTGAATGCAGGAATATTGTGAGCAGGAATTACAATAGAAACATTTTTCGAAATATTTCTTCCTGTTTTCTGTTTTCTGTGTTTTACGATGAAACTGCCAAAACCACGCAGGTAAACATTTTCGCCATTAATAAGTGAAGATTTTACACTTTCCATGAACGCTTCTACAGTAACCTGTACAGTAACTTTCTCGATTCCGGTGCGATTTGAAATTTCAGCAACAATATCAGCTTTTGTCATAACTCTTTGGTTTGAGATTTAATTATTTAGCTTAATTTTAGGGCTGCAAATATAGATAAAATTTTTGAACGCTTTGCATAAAAATGATTTTTGTTTGTTATGAAAATGGATAATAATTCTTTGCAATCGGTTTTTAATGCATTGATCCCTTGGTATCTTGAGTTTTTTAGAAAATTACCCTGGCGTTCAAATCCTGTTCCTTATCAAGTTTGGTTGTCGGAAATTGTCTTTCAACAAACCCGAATTGAACAAGGCCTTCCATATTATCATAGAATTCTGAAAACTTATCCTGATGTGTTTTCGCTTGCAAAAGCCAAGGAGGATGATTTGCTGCGCTTGTGGCAAGGGTTGGGCTATTATTCTCGTGCTCTGAATTTGCATAAAGCGGCTAAAATTATTATTGAAAAATACAAGGGTGTATTTCCAAATGAATTGGCAGATATTCAATCATTACCTGGTATTGGGCCATATACGGCTGCGGCTATAGCATCCATCGCTTATGAAATGCCTGTGGCAGTTTTCGATGGTAATGTGCGTAGAATTATGGGAAGGATTTTTTGTATTAGTAATCCGGTTTCTAAAGATGTATGTAAAGCGCTTGAGGAAATTATAAAGAATTATCAGCCATCTTTCTTTAATCAAAGCATGATGGAGTTGGGGGCGTTAATTTGTAAACCCAAATCGCCAGATTGTGATTGCTGCCCAGTAAAGGAGTTCTGTTGCGCTTATAAAAAGAATACAATAAGCGAGTTTCCATCTCCCAAAATAAAGAAAGAAAAAGCAAAGCTTCAACTATTGTATTTCAAAATACTAAGGGCTGATATGCCAGGTAAATTTGCATTGGTAAAGAGAAATCGCAGCTCAATTTGGAAGGGGTTGTATGAATTTCCTATCATTGAAGGACATGCAAAGGATGAAATTGTTTTAGAGTTTAGTAGAAAGTATCCTTTTCTAGAAGTGATTGAAACCCCTGAATTTCTTATGCAAGGAAAACATGAATTGACGCATAAATCAATCACGGCTGATTTTTATTCTATATATTGTTCTGGCAATTTCCCTTCTCATTGGGAATGGCTCGACGAAAACTCGGTTAAAGAAAAAGGTATGCATAAGCTAATGTTTGAGTTTTTTAAGTAGACGCAGATATACACTGATTAATTTGATTTACTGATTTACGCAGATTATTTTAATTTTAATCACTGTTGTCCGATTAAAATATTGAAAAAGTGCTAAACAACAAGTATTGATGGGTAGTCAGTAATTTGGAGAATGACACCCTTGCCCCTGCGCCTAAGATTGAAAGCGTATAAAACAATCGTCGAAGTCAAGCGTCAAAAAAGAAATAGTGTTTGAGGCAGTGAGCTGCCGAGTTTATTTCTTTTAGCGAAACGTAGGTGATTGTGTAGCTTTCAATCTTCAGCGCTTGATTTTTGTCACGCCTTGGCGTGATGCCTATCCGGCATGAGGATATAAAAATATTTTCGCTCTCACACTCCAAACTCACACTCACACTCCAAACTCACACTCCAAACTCACACTCCAAACTCACACTCCAAACTCACACTCCAAACTCACACTCACACTCCAAACTCACACTCACACTCCAAACTCACACTGTTATGCCCGCCCGGCTTGAGGGCATGAATAATAAATGAAATATTAATCTTAAGAATTCCCCGGAAAATAGTGATTAAGAATAGAATCTACTTCTTCATTTGTATAAAATATATATGCAAAACTATTTGATAATCATGTCTTTGCGAGTAAAAGCGTTTAACTTTTCTACTTCTTATTTTTTCAATATTACTTCATAAAAAAACCGGCAACCTCTTTTCAGAAATTGCCGGCAGAGAATTCAATAAACCCCTTATTCTATTACGAAGCTTCGGATCAAATTAAGATCCTCGGCGCGAACTCTAAGGTAATAGACTCCGTTTGCATATGAGCTCATGTCTTTTTGTATCAGAATGTTTTGTCCTGTTCCAGTTACAATCTCATTGCTAAGAACCTGTCCCAAAACATTATGAATACTTAAACTGTATTTTTTTTCAGCACTCGAATAGAAACTGATATTAATGATTCCTGAACTTGGATTAGGATAAACCATTATACTATTTGAGTTTCCATCTACAATACCTACATTCATAATATTGATAGTGTCGTTGTACACGTCAGATCCGCAAGCATTTGAGCAAGTTAAACTCACAATATATGTGCCTGGGCTTACATAGTTATGACTTGGGTTTGCAAGTCCTGAGGTTGTTCCATCTCCAAAATCCCAAGTGCAAGTATCGGAGTTTTGTGAGAGACCGGTAAAGTTGACATCAAAGCCCAATGTGGAATATGTAAAGCTGGCCTGTGGTACAGGATTGATTGTTGCGGTAACAATATCTCTTCCACTGGTACAAAACTCAGCAATTTCCCAGTCATAGTAATAATAATAATATCCTGTTGGGTTTGAGCCTGCGCTACTATTATTGATGCTAACCAATCCGTTAATATCATACGGATAGTTACAATTAGCACTGTCTCTGAATAAATAGGGTGCAGCCTGTCCGGCAAGTCTGTAATCATTTCCTGCAGGAATATCGAAGTTTAGGTTAATTCTGCTGGTTCCATCAGTGATATTGATGGTTCTTGAATCAATTGTATTGCCACTAGCATCTTGTAATTCTATAGTGCGATTCATTGTTCCGCTGGCATGAACTTCAACTGATTTCAGAATAATATCTGTGAAAACATCAAATACCAGATAATGTTCTCCAGTAGAAATGTAATATGAACCATTAGATGAATTATAAGTACCTCCGCCATACAAAGATGCTCCAGGAATCATATTTTCCACATAATAATTTGTAGTAGCAGAGAGTGTAGGGGTAATATAGGTGTTTCCAGTATCTAAATAAGTAGTTGCTGTAGGGCTATTATACCATCTAACAATACCACTTGCACTTGCACTCAATGTTAATGATCCTGGGCCACAACGCTGTGCATCAACACCTACAGGAATATCTGGGGCTGATATCACAATATAATCTATTTTTTCAAGTGTATCTGAACCGTATGAGTTGGTTACGATAAGAGTAACAGTAAATGTTCCATTTGTAGCATAAGTATGAACTGGGTCTTCTAGTGTTGAGGTTGTACCGTCGCCGAAATCCCATAGCCATGAATTTACTCCGTTTAAAGACAAATCAGTAAACGCAATGGTAGCATTACAAGTATTAGTATCACTGGCTATATATGCAGCAGCAGGAGGTATGGCAGCATATACACAATTCCACAACATTTCAAAGCCATCGCCCTGAACATTGGCATCGGAATATTGAACAATAGTAACGCTACCTCCGGTGGTAGAGAAAGTTCCCGGGCTTCCAACATTATTGCAATACTTACCAATTAATGGAGAGGCTGTTGAAGGACCGTCATAAATGGAGATATAATCGTAATTACAACCTGATGTTCCTGCTTCAATATCAAAAACAGAGAAGTTAATATTTAAGGCTGTTGCTCCTGGAGGTGAAATTGTAGTAGAGTAATTAGTATTGGCTGAATAATCACTGGTGCCACCATCATCATAGAGTTTACCATTACACTCTGTAATAGTTTGTGTACCCGACATGAGGTAAGAACAGTATTCTTCAACGTAAACGCTGTCAACATATGTAGCAGAATCAGTAACGCCCCATACTTTTAATGTGACAACCTGATATCCAAAGCCGTTGAAAGATACGGTGTGTGGCCCTGCGGTAGAGGCTGTGGCCTGATTGGCGTTGGGGCCAAAGTCCCAGAGATAGGTGAGAATAGTACCGCTTGACTGATCAGTAAACACAATATCATCTCCACCTATACAAGTCGTACCAGGGGTATAGCTGAATTTTGCATCAACACAGTCGCCAGTAATTGGAATTTTGGCAACATAAGGCTTGTAATTGTGTTTTGAAACCGTAATCCATGCATAGTTTCCAGATAGAGGAGGTGTGAAACTGATTTGTCCAACTCCACCAACAAGTTGGGTTTCGCCAATAAGAGCTCCATCAATAACCAATGTTGCTAATCCATCGCTAAGCGAGCTTGAATAAATATATACAATACTGTCTTCGCAATCAACATTGTTGGTATGCGTAGCAGTTACTGTGGTAGGCTGTGCTGTCCACATTTTCATGGCAGGGTCGCCGAGATAATGAAAAAGCTGATGCGTATATTCATTATCAGACCAAGTTTCAACCATTCTGATAAGTCCTTGATTGGCTACATCTCCCATTTCGTAAATGCTGCTATGTGGCGAGAGCGTTGGGTTATTTACACCTCCAGATCCTGTAAAATTAGGAACCAGACCAGGATTTGCCCATATCGCATCAATTAATCCAAGTGAAAGACCATCATTCCAACCACTATAGCTGGTTTCTGCGTGGCAGAATACTCCAGATGCACCACCATCTTGATAACGGAGGAATTTTTCAGAAAAACATTCTGTTTCCAAGAATTTTCCGGTAAGGCAATTAATACTAAATACGATTGGTGTTAAATTTCCATTAGCCATGCCATTCATTTGGGAATTGCTATATGCTGGTTCTCCCCAGCCATATTCATAACCGTGGTCTCGATGGAAAACATAAAAAACACCTGAATTAATAGTGTCTATAATATCTTGATAACCACCATCCCATGCAAAGCCTGGTTTAAGTAAGGACGGAGGTAAATCTTCTCCTGCAGAATAAGTTCCGTTATTCCAATGTGTTGGGTAAACATTACTTTCCGTGAAGTATATTCTTTTTACGTTATAGCCAAGTGTTCCATTAACATAGGTTCTAATATCTTCACTGGTTTGAGCAAAACGACGTTCTGCATAGCCTGTTGTTGCCGATTCCTGAAAATAGGCACAGTTTACTGCGTTTGTATAATAAGATGCCTGTGTTGGAGGGGTGCGTTCGTAATTAATGATTTTCATAACCACACTCATGGCTTCTGAAGCAGACGAAACAGAAATTCTTCCCTTGGCAATATCGGGATAATAGTCTGAACTTCCATCCATGCAAACCATGTAAAGGTCAGTGGCAAAATTACCATAAGGTCCTACTAAAACTTCTCCTGGAACCAAATCATGGTCGCCCAGAAGTAAAACATAATCAGGCTTGGGAGTCCAATTGGCATATCTCTGTGCTACTTCATATTTTACTTGTGTATTAGTCCATGTAGGTTGTGAAACGATCTCAACTGAATATCCCAACTGACGCTTCCATTGTGCCAGTGAATCAGCTGCTTGAAGATATGCGTTTGGAGTAATGAGAATATAGTTTTTGCTGGGTCCTGAAATAGCTCGTTGCGGAAACTGAGTCTGATATTGCTCAATTTCGACCTTTACAGATTCACCATTTAATACATAATTTGGGAAAATCTCAAGAGCATGATCTGAGAATTCGTCTTTATTAAAAAACTCTGATGCTGAACTGAAAGTGACTTTATATTGAATATTACTGAAGACATATAATTTGCGTTCTGCTGGGTTATATTGAACAGGATGAACCTGAACAATAGCTAGTGGAACGCCACGGTAATAATTGATTGAGCTAATTTGCACCAGTTTTTCAGGATAAATGGTATTGCTTTGATAAAAAGCACCGTCGATTTCAAAGTCTGGCTCTGGAGCACCTACAAAATCAGCCGCAGGCTTGAGGGTAGGGAACACAACGACATCGGTAATTTCTGTGACATCATAGCTGATGATTTCTACCTGAGCAGTTGCGCCAACCGGAACGGCAATTATGTCGTTATGCGATGGTAATGCAGGCTTGCCTACTTCCATAAGGTATGAAAACCCCGGGATATTGATTTTTTGATAGTTTGTTCCTTCAACTTCATGAGTTGAAAACCATGCTCCTGAAAATTCATACTGAATATCAATTCCGTTTAAGCCATTGTCATCAATGGTACGAATCGGTTCGGTTTCCTTACTGTTTTGAGTTGACCCAAAAGAGATAAACTCTCCTTGTGCCATCATACTTAGTGAAAAAACAAACGCAAAAAAGATGCTTAAATATGTTCTCATGTTAGATGGGTTAGTTTTTATTTAATACTAAATGTTTTAACTACACTTTCTTTCTCGCTTTGCATCATTAAATAATACATTCCTGTAGCAAAACTTGAGAAGTCTTTTTCTAAGACAATAATTTGTCCGTTTCCGTTCAGTGCCTCTGAAAATATTTTTTGACCGAGCGCATTATGAATTACTAGATTGTATTGGGTATTGGCTTCGGACATAAATGCAACGTTTATAAATCCGTTGCTTGGATTTGGATAGAGCTCAATTGCGATATTCTCTGTTTCTTCAATACCGACATTCATGATATTGAGAGTTTCAGCGTGTTGATTGCTGCCACACTCATTATAAGAAGTAAGTGTAACAATATAGCTTGCAGGAGCAGTGTATAGATGGCTAGGATTTTGTAAATTGGATGTGTCGCCATCGCCAAAATCCCAATGCCAAGAATCAACATTTGAAGATAGATCAGTAAAATCTACATTATAACCCGTTTCAATTGCACTAAACAACGCAGTGGGAGATGGATCAATTGTAGCGGCAACTGCAGTTCTTGCACTGGTGCAGAATTCAGCTACTTCCCAATCGTAGAAATAATAGTAGAAGCCATAGGGATCTGTGCCAGCACTAGACTTGGTTATTGAAACGGAATTTCCAACAGAATAAGGGTAATTACAATTGCTGTTATTTCTGTACAGGTTTGGACTTAACGGTCCAACCAACCTGTATCCGGTTCCAGCATCAATAATATAATCCAGGTCAATTCTGCTTATTCCTAAAGGAATATTGATGGTACTTGATTCCAAAGTTATTCCACTGCTATTTTGCAGTTCAATAACCCTGTCGCCTGCAGATCCTGCATTTACTTCAACTGACTTCAATACAATTTTTTTGGAGACATCAAACTCAAGGTAATGGACATATGCATTAGGGAAATAGTCTCCATTTGAATTACTACTTGTAGAAGCTCCATAGTAGGGAGTCCCCTCAATATTATCCTCTACATAATAAATGGTTGTGCTATTCAGTGTACCGGTAATAAAAGTGCTTCCAGTATCAAGTAAAGAGCCCCCTGTGGGTAGATCATACCAACTTAATACGCCTGCGCCATTTGCAGATAGTGTAAGAGACGCCGGGCCACATTGCTGATCTCCAGTTCCCGAAGGTGCAGGCGGAAGAGCCACCGTAATGTAGTTGGTTTTAATGATGGAATCGGTGCCGCTAGCTGAACTTACTATTAGTTTTACCGTATAGGTTCCATTTGCTGCATAATAATGCCATGGGTTCGATTGAGAAGAAGTGTTTCCATCTCCAAAATCCCAAGTCCATGCAAACGGACAATGTGTGGTAGAGTCCATAAATTGTACTTCTCCAGTACAGGTTGAAGTTGTGTTGGCAGAAAAGTTTGCTGCCATGCTGCCGCCAGAATAATTTGCCAGCCATTCCAACTCAAACCCCGAACGAGTTAATCCCTGATCGGTTGTTTGGCGTATAGTAATAGAGCTTCCACTGGAAGTTATTGATCCTCCTCCTGGCAAGCTGGTCCCATCAAAAGGACTACCAGAAACCTGAGATGAAGCCGTGCTTGGACCATCGTAAATATACAAATAGTCATAACCACTTTCAAAGTCAAAGGAATTGAATGTTAAGGTAATATCATCAGCTCCTGCAGGTTGAATGGTAACTGAATAATCGGTATTATCTTGATAATTTCCATCACCACCGCTATCATATAATATGCCGGAACAACCATTTTCTGAGCTTCCAGTTGTTATACCAAGAACATAAATACAAGGATTGCTTGACTGAACAGAAATGTATTGAGTTTCAATTAAGCTATCTGTTCCACAACTGCCACCATCTGCATAGAGCTTCACAGTATAATCTCCAAAAGTATTATATGTGTGTGAAGGATTTGAGCTTGTACTTGTGGCACCATCGCCAAAGTCCCAGTTGAAAGTACTTGCATTTACAGAGCTGTTTGTGAAATCGACTGTAGCAGGTGCTTCGCAGAAAGTAGTATAATTTGCGTCAAAATCAGCAAGAACAGTTGGTACGTATGGGACTCCAATTCCAACGGCATACATTGCATTTGTAACTACTCCAACTTCGCTGGTACATGCGCCAAAAAGATCTACTGCAGATTGAATGGCATAAGTTCTGGCATCAGCATAATCAGAAGAGTTGGTCAGATAAACCGTAAGTAAACGATAAGCAATTGCTGCTGCATTGCTTTTTCCAAGCCCGGTAATATTGTACGAATCACCGTTATCGTTGGTTCCCGATCCGCCTTCTGATACCAAGTAAAACCAATACATCAATACCCCGCCATTGGTGTGAACTCCGCCATAATCATTTGCCTGAGTTGGTGTAGTTACTGATGCAACCCAATTATTGCCCAGATAAGTGTCGGGTAAACCATATGAATTAGGATTGGAAAGGCTGCGAAAAGCAGAGCCAATATCTTCGCCAATCAGCCAGTCGGCAGATGCAGGGTCTCCATAAAACTCAACCATGGTTCCAAAAATATCTGAAAATCCTTCATTCATTCCGCCAGATTCATTTTGATAATCAAGGTTGGCAGTATAAGAAGTGAGCCCATGGGTTATTTCGTGCCCAGATATATCTAGAGTTGTTAAAGGAGAATAGCTTCCGCCACCATCACCGTAGGTCATGTATGAGCCATTCCAAAAAGCATTGGTATAATCAACATCGTAATGAATGTAACTAATCAGCTTTAATCCATTATCGTTAATACTATTTCTCCCAAAATTATTGTAATAATAGTCGTAGGTAGATTCGGTTGCAAAATGCGCATCTCCTGCGTATTCATCTTGTTGTGTATTTACATTGTTCCAGTTATTGTCAGTATCGCTAAAGTCAACTGCATTGCCATAATTGGTGCCCTGATTCATGTCGTAGGTTTCAATACCACCACCACGACCGGTTTCCCGTAAACGATACGATCCGCTATATGAGTCGGCAACAATATTTTTTGTGCCACTATAGGCAGTAACAGCAGTTCCAGGTACATCGGTTACATGAATGAGATTGAGGGCCTTTACTATTTCACCATTTTGTGTATTTACAAAAACTTCTTGCCTAGACATTGGCGCGTGGGCGTAAATATTAAATTTCCAGCAAAGAATGAAATCAGTTTCTTTTTCTGAGGAAGGGATTAAAACTTTAACGCCTTTTGGATAATATGTGGCGTTTTCATTATTTTCAATGTATTTTATCAACTCTTCTTCTTCAGGAATTTGCCATTTATATTGATCTGCATCTATGGATTCGAGTGCAAAATCGAGAGCAGTCGATTCATTTAATGCATCACTGTTAATAATTGCCGCATCTGAAAAAATGTTTCCATTAACCGATTGCACCAAATTATTTTTGGTATGTAAAATGAATATTCCATTGTGCAATGGATGCCCATTTATTTTTTGTTGGCAACGGTAGTGGATCATACCCAATTGATCCTTTTCAGTGCCAATAATATCATAATCTATTTCAAATGAAAATTCTTTATTGAACCATGTTGCAAATGTTTCAGTGGACACATTTTGGTCAATGCTGAAAAAAGTGGGAACAATAGAAATTTCATTTTGGTTATGTACCCGAATATTCTCAAAGTGTTGAGAAAAAGCCTGCATACTGAACACCAGTATCAGAACCGAAAAAAATACCCTCATGCTTATTTTTGGTTGGTTTGAAGCACTAAATATACAATAATATAATGCAAAACCAAAATTAGATATGCAAAAACTCGACTGGGTAGATTCAACTACCAAATGCAACAAGTTTATAGAAAACATCTTTAGGAGTATCAAAAAGTAAGTTTTTCCTTGGTCTTCTGT
>JAFGWG010000020.1 GCA_016937255.1 Bacteroidales bacterium | reverse complement strand
GATGCCGTCAAAGGCGGTAGGCAGTAATTATCAATGGGAGTACGAAGCAATGCAATAATTCGTGCATTCGTGGTAAAAAACAACTAACGCACTGTTTATAAACTTGCTAGCTTTGTGGTATAAAAGCGGATAAGCATAAAATCAGTGGATAAAATTCGATAAAGCACTTGTTTCACGTCCTAATTCATGAATGAATACATGGAATATTTTACTTTTTCAATTGTGTGCTTTACCTTTACAGAATAATGCAAAACATGGGGGCATTTAATGCGTAATATTCTTTTTTCACTTTTACTTTTGGTACTTGTTGGTCAATCAAGTGCTCAATCAGTTTTTTGGATTGAAGATTTTGATGATGGCGGTGGCGGAAGATGGACTACAGAAAACGCTCCCGGATCAATGACCAACCCAACCCCTGCAGGCATTGTTGGCTTATCTTATGGTGTCAACGCCCCTATTGAACACGATTATTTTGTAATTAACGACAGAAATACACCTGAACTGTCTGGAAACATTAATACAGGTTCATCTATCAGTGCACAAGGGCAATTTGTGCGTGGACGCCACTATGGTTGCTCTGCTCCAAACAATTTACCAAATCCTTTTATTAATAATGGAGTGGCTGGTCCAAACCAAAGTCTTCATATTACTGCGTTTCCTGCATGTGCAACACTTCTGTACGGAGGAACAGCCGGCTCAGACGATTGGAACTGTATTGCTATAAGCGGAAACGATTTTCCACTAACCCAATCCGAACAAACAGCATGGCTAAACAACAATATTGATGCAACAGGTAAATGCAATATAAAGCTCACCGCCGATTTTTTCTTAGGTGGTGATGCACAAGGTGTTAAAGATCATGCAACAGTACTTTATAGTACTGACGGTGGAATCACTTGGAAAATTCTTGCAGACAATTTGGCTTCCTGCAGTTTCTTTTATGCTGGAACATGCAATGCCTGGTCTCGAATGACCTTTGCCCTCCCTTCTGATGCCGACAATCAAAACGATTTGCGTATTGCTTTTCGATGGGTCGAAGATGGCAATCTAAATAATATGACAGACGATTATGTACTTGGCGCGAGTTTCAATGTCGACAATATTATGCTTACAGCCTGTGATGTGCCTGATGCTGATTTTTCTGCAGATTATTTAACCCCGTGTAAGAACGAGACTGTAACATTTACCAGTAGCGTCGTTAGTACAAGTGGTCTTTATCTAAATTGCTTTACTACTTTATCTGACAATTGTGCACCAACAGGATATTCCTGGAATATTACCGGCCCGGGAACGGTAACCTATGTAGGTGCTACAAACTCAAACAGCCCAAACCCACAAGTTCAATTTGATGCTGTGGGCAATTATACTGTAGTACTTACCGTTACCAATTGTGCTGGAAATACCGTAGTTACTAAGCCTAATTATATATCAGTCTCATCCTGTCCGCCAGAAGCTAATTTCACAGCAAATCAGATAATCGCCTGTGTTTCACCCGCTGCAAAAGTAGATACTATAACTTTCACCGATTTGAGCACAAGTGTTCCGGGGCCCATTCTTACCTGGACATGGAGTTTTTCACCGGCAACGGTAAGCTATGTAAATGCCACCAACGCCAATAGTCAGAATCCAGACGTCGTTTTCAATGCGCCAGGTCTGTATCAGGTAACATTAACGGTAACGAATGTCGATGGAAGTGATGCTGAAATAAAAACAGATTATATCAATGCCATTACCTGCGACTGTGGTGGAGCTGTTGCTCCGAGTGTTTTTTGGTCGGAAAATTTCGAAAACGGATGTGCTTCAGGTTGTTCAGCCAATGGCTACAATGGGGGAAATGGTGCATGGACAAATAATACTACAGTAGGTTTTAACAGTGCAAATGCTAATACTTGGTTTGTTAGTAATGCAGAAAATGGAAATGCTGCTGGTTCATGCGGCAGTGGTGGAGGGGCAGATGAGTCTTTACATTT
Organism: Bacteroidales bacterium; assembly: GCA_016937255.1. Lineage (GTDB taxonomy): Bacteria > Bacteroidota > Bacteroidia > Bacteroidales > DTU049 > BM518. The sequence goes on along the minus strand of JAFGWG010000020.1, from coordinate 28,547 downwards.
GGGGTCAACTTTTTTTATGGTTGATGGCGGAGCATCTTATTATGCCGGGGGACTAGGTGACCCAACCACAAATATTAGAGCTGAATCCCCATTTATTGATTGCTCAGGAAGAAACACTATTTCCGTTGATTTTGTGTATATGGAAAACGGTGAAGGTACAAGTGACAATGCCACAATGTGGTATTATGATGGAAGCACCTGGTCTCAGCTTTCTGATCCGGCAAAAACCTCTACTGCCTGTGCGCCCCAGGGTCGATGGACAGCCTATAATATTAGTCTGCCGGCTTCTGCTGATAATAATTCAAATGTAAAAATTGGATTTAACTGGACCAATAACAACAATAGCTCGGGTTCTGACCCATCTTTCGCCGTTGACGACATCACCCTCACAGGTACTGGGGCAGCTCCGGTAAATACTTGGGAAGGCGACATTAGTTCAGACTGGGCGAATGCCGGGAACTGGTCAACTGGTGCCGTTCCAACCGCTGCAACAGATTGCCAGGTACCTTCGACTTTGGGCGTTGGTTGTGTGATGCCTGTTATAGTTTCAGCTGCTGCAGCCAGAAATGTATGCAACTACGGCGTTATCACGCTGAGTGGCGACAATACACTAACAATAGATGAAGATTTGCTTAACGATGGGATAATTGTATCAAATACAACCCTCAACGCTGCCGATGTCATTTTTGCCAATTCTGCTTCAATTTATCGAGGGAGTGGTACCATGTACGATGTTGATGTTGGGGTGACATCGAGCGATTTAACACTGGAGACGGATATGATAGCACGATCGCTAATTATTGCCACTACAGGAACGATTGATATTGGTACAAACACGTTGTATATCAATAAAAACCTAACAAAAACAGCGGGAACTTTAACAGCAGTAAACGGAACTATATTTCTTCTTGATGCCTGTGCAACATGTGTTGACTTAACAAGCACCGCAGATATTTCCATAAACGCAAACCAGATATTTGGAGATGTGTTTGTAAAAAAACCAGCAGGCACGATAACAAGTTTAATCAGCGCTTTTAATTATACTTTTAATACCCCAAAAACCCTCACAATATATGATGGAATTGTTGATGTCAATACCAACACGCTGAATGGTACAGGAAATCTAACCATGACCAATGGAGAATTGCGAATAGCGAAAAACTCAACAGATCTTCCTGAACTCACTGGAACATATATTTTAAGCGGCGGCAGAATTACGCTCGATGGCGGAAACCAAATCATAAAAAGCCAGGTTGATATTGGACCAGATTATTTTGATCTCGAATTTGGCGGAACCGGAATAAAAACTTTCAGCGGGGGCAGTGTTCATGTAGCCAATCAGTTGTATCTAAGCTTGCCAACAGGAATTGGAAACTACATTGATGCAGGTCTTGATACCATGAAAGTAATTAGCACTGATCCAAATGCCATTGTAAGAACCGGTGGCCATATTGTGGGCAATTTATCACGAAGTATTGTTACAGGAAATGACTATAATTATTATGTCGGTAGTACCAATGCTGATTTGGAAACGTATTACGAACCATTGATTCTGTCGCCACGCAATTTAATTGGTGTATCAAGTGTAACCGGCAGATTCATTGACACTGCTCCAAATCCCGGTATAGCAAATGTTGTTTTTGTGAATGGATCAGGAAACCCAGATACCATAAAGACAATGGAACTTGAAGGATTTTGGCAATTGAACCCTAATAAATTACCTGCTGGAGGAAATTACGATGTGTCGGTAGCACCCGACAGAAGATTTTGGACCTTTGGTGCAACCTTTGGTAGTGGGCAGTATGCCTTATTGAAACAATTGGCTGCAGGAGACCCATGGGATTTTATATTTGGAGGAGTAAGAGTCAACGACTCAACAACCAATAACTTCATTGGGTTTTCAAATTATGCACTCGGATATGCCGACAGCATACTTCCAAGTTTACCTGTCGAATTGCTTAGTTTTGACGGCTATTGCAATGACGGAAATATAAGTTTGCTTTGGGTAACAGCTTCCGAAACCAATAATGAAAGTTTTATCATTGAGAAATCTTCAAATGGTATTGACTTTTTCCCATTTGAAGAAGTGTCCGGACACGGAAATTCTTTCGAAATTCTCAAATATGAGCTTTATGACAATATAGAGAATCCAGAGGCAGGAGCATATTATCGTTTATCTCAACGCGATTTTGATGGGAAAGTAAATATAATACATTCCATTTTTGTTTCTTGCGATAATTCCCAGCCTGAGTTTAGAATTAACGTATATCCAAACCCGGCGAAAAATATTATTTACATGGATATTTATTCTGACCGAAGTGGATTTGGTGTTATAAATGTTGTCGATATCTTCGGAAAAATTGTGTATTCAAACGATAATATCAGCATTAATCAAGGCCTGAATTTCAATGCCTATGAATTCCCTGCCGAACTTCCGGATGGAATATATTTCATTGCAACTACCTTTGAAAATGTGACAACCAATACTAAGCTGATTATCATTAAATAATTTGCAGATTTCTATAATGTAATCACTTTGACTTGGCTGATTTAAGGGTTTGCATATCCTAAACTATCTTAACCCGTTGTGCGGTTTGAACTTGAGTACAAGCGTTTCTGGCAGTATTAAGTTTTTAGTTTGAAATGCTGTACTGATGACGACTCCAGAGGAGTCGAATAATAATAGCCCCGTATGAGCGGAGCGAAATGCGGGGCTATTATTTATACACAATTACGTTTTGGCGCAAAATTTCAATCAAATAGCATTCAAAGAAAGGAAGCTAAATTTGAATGAATATTTGATGAATGCCGCTTGAGAACAAACTAGTCAAATGAACATGTAGGCGGTAGAGAGTGCATATCAATTTTGCGTCAAAACACCAAAGTATTAATAAACAGTATTTTATACAGGGCAGAATTGAATATTTTAAACCGCACAACGGGTTATCTTAGTTATTATTGAATCAACTAATCATTATTTCACCGGGAAAAATCCACCATCCCCCGATTTCTCATTTTTTTCGAATTGTTGCCGTTCCATCTTTGTCAAAAATTACAATAATGGCAAAAGCAAATATTTCACATGGTTCTAAAAGAAATTTCACCATTGAAACTCTAACTCAACTTGCATTTTATAATGGATTTTCCATTTACCGAAGCAAGTTTTCACAAATTTCAGGGGCAATACTGATTTGTGGAGCGCCTGACAGCAATATGCTTGAAAGAATTATTCGAGATAAAACCAAATACCATATTATTATTCCTGATGAAGACCGCGCAAAGGAACTGAAATACTATTTTGAACTCAATGAGGCAAGAAATGTTCATATATACGACTGCTCTGCCGATGAAATCCCTTTTGAAGATTGCCAAATTAAAATCGCCTTTCTGAAGCAAGATACCCTTGGCCTGAACTCAAATTTCTATTCTGAAATGTATCGGTGTTTGAACAATCTTGATTAGCCAATTAGCTGATGACAGATTTCTTCTAATCAGCAAATCCCTGAATCAGCTGATCAAACTATAAGAATTTAAAGTTCAAACACTGACCTTTATCATAAACGCTAAGAAAATCACCTAAAAAATTGTATTTTTGCTCAGAACAATGTATTTAGATCAAATCTAAATAATATGGCAGAACAAGAAATGGATGCTTTGAACGAGGTAACACAAAACGAATATAAATACGGTTTTGTTACAGATATTGAGATGGAGACCATCCCGAAGGGATTGAATGAGGATGTAGTCCGTTTGATTTCAGCGAAAAAAGAAGAGCCGGAATTCATGCTCGAATTTCGCCTGGATGCTTTTCGCAAATGGCAAGCGATGGATATGCCCGATTGGGGTCATTTGAATATACCTCCTATTGATTTTCAGGAAATAATTTACTTTGCGGCCCCTAAAAAGCAGGAAAAACAAAGCTTAGACGAGGTTGATCCTGAGCTTTTAGACACATTCAATAAACTTGGAATTCCTCTAGAGGAACAAAAATTGCTAGCTGGTGTTGCCGTAGATGCTGTATTTGACAGCGTTTCGGTTAAAACTACTTTCCGCGAATCTCTAGCAGAAAAAGGAATAATTTTCTGTTCATTCAGCGAAGCGGTTAAAGAATACCCTGATCTTATAAAAAAATATTTGGGAAAAGCCGTTCCCAACAGCGATAATTATTTTGCAGCATTAAATTCAGCTGTTTTCAGCGATGGCTCTTTTGTGTACATTCCCAAAGGTGTTCGTTGCCCCATGGAGTTATCGACATATTTCCGCATAAATGCAGCAAATACCGGGCAATTTGAAAGAACGCTGATCGTTGCCGATGAAAATTCATACGTCAGCTACCTCGAAGGTTGTACTGCTCCCATGCGCGACGAGAACCAACTGCATGCCGCTATTGTGGAAATCATTACCATGGACGATGCAGAAGTAAAATACAGCACCGTTCAAAACTGGTATCCCGGAGACAAAAACGGCAAAGGCGGAATTTATAATTTTGTGACCAAACGTGGGTTGTGTAAAGGAAGAAACAGCAAAATTTCATGGACTCAGGTAGAAACCGGATCGGCTATCACCTGGAAATACCCAAGCTGTTTATTGGTTGGCGACAATAGTATAGGAGAGTTTTATAGTGTTGCAGTAACCAATAATATGCAACAGGCCGATACCGGAAGCAAAATGATTCATATTGGCAAAAACACCAAAAGCACTATCATTAGTAAAGGTATTTCTGCAGGTCGCAGCCATAATTCATACCGTGGGCTGGTGAAAGTGAGTAAAAATGCCATTAATTCAAGAAATTTTACCCAATGCGATTCCCTTTTAATGGGCGATCAATGCGGTGCGCATACGTGGCCTTATATAAATGTACACAATAAAAGTTCTATTGTAGAGCACGAAGCTACTACGTCCAAAATTTCCGACGATCAATTGTTTTATTGCCAGCAACGAGGATTAGATGCCGAAGCCAGCATTGGCTTAATTGTAAACGGATACGCCAAGGAAGTGCTGAATAAATTACCAATGGAATTTGCTGTGGAAGCACAAAAATTACTTGCCATAAGCCTTGAAGGCAGTGTAGGTTAATCACAAATTTGAAAAAAGACGACAATGTTAGAGATAAAAGACTTGAATGTTAGTATTGATAATCGCCAAATTTTGAAAGGCGTAAATCTGACCGTAAAACCCGGCGAAGTACATGCTATTATGGGTCCAAATGGAACCGGAAAAAGCACACTGGCCAATGTGATTGCCGGAAAAGAAGGTTATGAAATCAGTGGTGATATTATTTTCAAAGGAAAAAGCATAATGGATATGCCAATTGAAGAGCGTGCCCGAATGGGACTTTTTCTTGGCTTTCAATATCCTGTTGAAATTCCGGGTGTTTCCATTACGAATTTCCTGAAAGCTGCTGTAAACGAAAAACGTAAAAGTCAGGGATTGGATCCCATTAAAGCCAGCGAGTTTCTAAAAATTATTGAAGAGAAGAAAAACGTGGTGGAAATTTCATCCAATTTGATGAAAAGAAGCGTTAATGAAGGATTCTCGGGCGGGGAGAAAAAACGCAATGAGATTTTTCAAATGGCAGTTCTTGAGCCCGATATGGCTATTTTGGATGAAACCGATTCAGGACTCGACATCGATGCTTTGCGAGTGGTAGCCGAGGGCGTAAACAAACTCAAAAAACCCACAAATGCGACCGTGGTTATCACCCACTACCAGCGCTTACTCGATTATATCATACCCGATTACGTTCACATTTTATTTGACGGACGTATTGTAAAAAGCGGAGATAAAAGCCTGGCTGTTGAGCTGGAAGAAAAAGGCTACGAGTGGGTGAAAAAAGAACTTCTGTAAAGCTTTCAATCATGCACAACAATATAAAATATCCTATACTGGAAACCCTAAAAGAAGCGTCGAAGCTCGATCAAAGCCATGATATGTGGCCCGGTCGTGATAATGCTTTTCATTCATTTTTGAGCCAAGGTTTTCCGCATAAAAAGCTTGAGAAATGGAGAAATACCGATTTATCGGAATTTCTTGAAAAGGATTATCAGTATATTCCCAATACTGATCCAATTTCAGAATCAGACATCAATAGCATATTCCATTGTGAAATTCACAATTTTGAAACCTACCTTTTCACACTTCATAACGGCGCCTATGTGTACAAGCAAAGCCCAATAACCACACTCGATAATGGTGTAGTAATTGGCAGTTTAAGATCGGCATGGGAAAGCCATAATGACTTGGTAAAGCCATATTTGAACGAGCTTACTGAAAACATGCTCAACGGGATGGTTTCTCTGAATTCAGCGCTGGCTACTGCTGGACTTTTTGTTTATGTTCCTGACAATGTTAAGGTTGAAAAACCGGTACAGCTCGTCAACATGATCAATACCGATAAAAACCCTTTCATTCAGGCTAAAAACCTTATTGTTGTCGGAAAAAATGCAGAGCTTACCTTTGTACAATGTGATGATTCTGTCAATGATCAGGATAGTTTTATGAATGTGGTCAGTGAGTTTCACTTAAAGGAAGGAGCAAAACTCGATCATTATAAATTACAGAATAAAGAATTGTCGTCTGTACTTATCAACACTTCATTTTTCAGTCTGAAAAAAGATTCAAAACTGAAGACCAATACCATTACTTTAAATGGTGGAAATATCAGAAATGAGACCATTGTAAATCTTGATGGCGAAGGAGCCGAAGCCGATATTTTCGGTTTATATCTGGCAGATAAGACCCAGCATATCGACAACCAGGTTTTGGTTCGTCATAATGCGGCAAACTGTTATAGCAATGAGCTGTTCAAAGGAATTCTCGATGATGAAGCTTCTGCAGCTTTTAACGGACACATTTTGGTACAACCCGAAGCGCAGAAAACCAACGCTTTTCAAAACAATAAAAATATTTTGCTTACCGACACCGCTCAGGTAGCAACCAAGCCTTTCCTTGAGATTTATGCCGACGATGTAAAATGCTCACATGGTGCAACTGTTGGACAACTAGATGAAGACGCTCTTTTCTATCTGAAACAAAGAGGAATTTGCGACTTGAATGCCAAAATGCTGCTTATGTATGCATTTGCCGAAGATATCATCAGGCATATTTCAATTCCTTCATTACACGATTCAACTTCTGACATGGTTTCTCGTCGTTTGAAAGGAGAGTTGAGTGCCTGCAACCAATGTGTGCTGCATTGCAATGATCAGAAACCAATGGAGTTTGATATTGATTTGAGTAAGATTTAAGCATTAATGATTTTTATATCTTTGTAGAAACAAATTTCTATGGCAGGGCAGGAAGAATTTAAAGAATTAAAAAAGCGCCTGGATGCGCTAAGGAGGTTTCTTTGACATCGACAAACGTCGAGAAGAAGCCAAAGAAGATGAATTAAAATCTGCAGCACATGATTTCTGGAACGATCCAAAAGAAGCCGAGAAATTTCTAAAACAGCTAAGCGAGAAAAAATCGTGGGTAAAACGCTATGATAATTCTGAGGCTGCAGTAAATGAGCTGGAAGTTGCCATTGAGTTTAAGGATGCGGGTGAAATAGATGATGACGAGTTTAATAAAATTCACCATAAAGCTGTTCAAGAAATAGAAGATTTGGAGTTTTTTAATATGCTGAGCAATGAAGAAGATAAACTCAGCGCCATTATTACTATAAACTCCGGAGCAGGCGGAACTGAAAGTCAGGATTGGGCCGAAATGCTCATGCGAATGTATATTCGATGGGCTGAGCGCAATGATTTTAAAGTCAATCAACTAGACATGCAGGAAGGCGAAGTTGCAGGCATTAAGTCCTGTTCTTTGGAAATTACCGGAGAATTTGCTTTCGGATATATGAAAAGCGAAAGTGGAGTACACCGATTGGTGCGCCTTTCGCCTTATGATTCTGCAGCCCGCCGACATACTTCTTTTGCATCTGTATATGCCTATCCGGTTGTAGATGAAAATATTGACATCGTTATCAATCCGGCTGATATTGAGTGGGATACTTTTAGAAGTTCAGGTCCTGGCGGACAAAATGTAAACAAAGTTGAAACAGCCGTTCGTTTACGCCATGCTCCTTCAGGCATTGTGGTTGAATGTCAGGTTACCCGATCACAAATGCAAAATCGTGAAAAAGCCATGCAAATGCTCAAATCGCAATTGTATGATATAGAAATTCGCAAAAAGAAAGAGGCGATTGATGTTATTGAGAGTAGTAAAAAGAAAATTGAATGGGGTTCTCAAATCAGAAACTATGTACTTCACCCATACAAACTCGTAAAAGACAATCGCACCAGCCATGAAACCGGCGATACACAGCGTGTACTTGATGGCGACATCAACGATTTCATCAAAGCATATTTAATGCAGTTTGGACGTAGTTAATCAGTTTTTAGGATAAACTTTGCATTGGAAACAACAAAAAATTGTATGTTTGTCCGTGAAAACACATAAATAACTACTTATGAAAAATCTGCTCTTTGTTTTTCTTTTCAGTTTTATACTGAGTGCAGGACAAACATTTGCCTGTACCAATTATTTGATCACAAAAGGCGCTTCAGCCGACGGATCTACCATGATATCTTATGCAGCCGACAGCCACGTGCTTTATGGCGAGCTTTATCATTGGAGTGCCGGAGCTTATCCAGCCGGAACCATGATGGATATTTACGAATGGGATACTGGAAAATTTTTGGGTAAAATCGAACAAGCACAACGCACTTATAATGTTATTGGAAACATGAATGAGCATCAGGTTGCTATTGGCGAAACCACTTATGGTGGTCTTGGCGAACTGGGATCTCAGTCTGGCGCCATTATGGATTACGGCAGCTTGATTTATATAACCCTGCAGCGAGCAAAAACTGCCCGCGAGGCCATTAGAATTATGGGCGAACTTGTTGAAAAATATGGATATTACAGCTCAGGAGAATCATTCTCTATTGCCGATAAAAACGAAGTATGGATCATGGAAATGATCGGTAAAGGCGAAGGCAATAAAGGTGCAGTTTGGGTTGCAGTTAAAATTCCTGACGGATATGTTTCCGGGCATGCAAATCAGGCTCGTATTCAGACCTTCCCTCTGGCTGACAAAAAAACTTCCATCACAGATGAGATGTATAAGTACATTGATAAGGAAACTATTTCCTGCATTTATAGTCACGAAGTGATTTCTTTTGCAAAAGAAAAAGGCCTTTTTGATGGAGCTGATAAAGATTTCAGTTTTTCAGACACCTATGCACCGGTAGATTTTGGTGGCGCCCGTTTTTGTGAAATCCGTGTATGGTCAATGTTTCGTGAAGTAAGCGACGATATGGATAAATACACCGAGTATGTTGCGGGTCACGATTTAACCAACAGAATGCCTTTATACATTAAACCTAATAGAAAAATAACTGTTCAAGACATGATGCATTTCATGCGTAACTCATTGCAGGGAACCAAGTTTGATATGGCCAATGACATTGGTGCTGGTCCATTCAAATGCCCTTACCGCTGGCGTCCACTCACTTTTGAAGTCGACGGTGAAACCTATGTTAATGAAAGAGCGACTGTAACGCAGCAAACAGGCTTCAGTTTTGTAACACAAAGCCGCAGCTGGCTTCCTGATGAAATCGGTGGAATTATATGGTTCTCCGTTGATGATGCCGGAAGCACTGTTTACACACCAATCTACAGCAGTAGCCGCTCAGTTCCTGAAACATTTGCTGTTGGAAATGGCGGCATGATGGAATGGAGTGATAATTCTGCTTTTTGGGTCTTCAGTCAGGTCTCAAACTTTGCTTACACACGTTATAACCTTATTCATCCTGAAATTGCAGCGAAACAAGACAGCCTCGAAACTGCTTATGTTGCTAAAGTGAAAGAAATTGACACCGAAGCACAGGAATTATATGAGTATGACAAGACACAAGTAATATATTTCCTTAGCGATTTTTCAGCATCAAATGCTGATCAGCTCACAATGTGCTGGAAAAAATTCTACCAGTATCTCTTTATGAAATACATGGACGGAAATGTGAAAAAAGTGAATCCAAGCCAGAGAAACCCTGACCTAGAGCAACCCGGCTATGGAGATGAGTGGAATAAAAAAATTGCAGATGATAATGGCGAGATTCTTAAGATGACCGGATCTATGGCTCACTAAGAGTCTCCAAATAAATTTTTTAAAGGCTATTCCACTTGGGATGGCCTTTTTCTTCTACAATTTACAATTCACGTCTATTGCTAATTTTTTTGAGCCACAAGTTATTATACCTTAAACTGATTTTACCTGACCGTAAACTTGATTATAAAAAAAAAAGCTAATTTTTTATTATTTTTGAACTAAATCTTACATTTGCAACTGAAAAGTGTGAAAAAGTTGAAAAACATTGTTGTCCATTTTGTATAAAAGTAGTATCTTGTGCCACTTTTTAGAGACTGATTGCGTGATAAGGTAAAAACCGAGAGTATAAATAAAAAACCAACCATAGTATGAAAAGTTTCATCAGAATTTTGAGCAGTTTAATTGTGCTGATGCTCATTACAGGCAATGTATTTGCCCAAAAAGATACAGAGAAAAAACATTACACACCCCGCGAAGAAGGCGTTGAAAGTTCATATGGCATTTCAGGCGCCATGGATTATTACAGAATTAATCGTAATAATCCTGTCACCGATGCTGTTAGCCCAATTGAAATTCAACAGGCTCATAAACAAGCCAATTTGCTTCCTAAAGGTAAAGCCATGAATTGGGAGGAAATAGGGCCTGACAATATAGGAGGAAGAACCAGAGCTATAATAGTTGATCGAAACAATTCTGGCACTTTATATGCTGGTGGTGTTGCAGGCGGTTTATGGAAATCAGTATCAGCTGGTGGATCTTGGGTTCAAGCTTATCCGCTCGCAGAAAACTATGCTGTTTCTGCTATTACTCAGGATGTAAATGGCATCATTTATTTTGGTACAGGAGAAGGTTTTGGTGTAATAACAGGTGGAGCCAATGGAAGCACAAGTTTCCCTGGTGGAGGGATATACAAATCAACAGATGCTACCGGAACTAGTTTTACACAGTTGACAGCAACTCTTCCTGCAACTTATAGCGACAAGTGGGCTTATATCTATGAGATGGCTGCTGACCCTACAACTGCTAAAGTTTATGCTTGTACTAAAGGTGGTTTGTATGTAACTGTGGACAATGGTGTTACATGGGAAAATCCTGTTATTTATCCTACAACAAATCCATTCACCGGCGTTGCGCATGATGTTGAAGTTGCAAGCAATGGTTCTGTTTATGTTGTTGTAGGAAATAAAGTTTTCTATAGCCCAAATGGAACTGTTGGTTCATTTTCAGATAGAAGTATAACAGGTTTATCTACTATAGCAATAGGTCGAATTGAATTAGCTGTTGCACCAAGCAATCCTAATACCATATATGCATCTGTTGCTTCTAATACAGGAACTCTAAAAAATATTTATCAATCTAAAGATGCTGGCGTAACTTGGGATATTATTGGCCCAGGAGGCAGTGCTAATTTCAATGTTTTTGGTTCAAATAATCAAGGTTTTTGGAACAATATCATCAAGGTATTTCCAAATGACGAGAATCATATTTTAGTTGGCGGAATTGATCTTTGGGATTGGTCAGAAGGAAACACCTGGACGCAGAAGTCATTATGGTACCTCGAACCATCAAGTGCATATTATTTGCATGCTGATCAACACGACATTGTGTTTTCGCCAAATGACCCCAATACTTTCTACCATGGATCTGATGGTGGTGTAAGTCGTTCAAGTGACGGTGGTAATACTTTTACTACACAAAATAGAAAGTATTCTACTATACAGTTTTATTCATTAGCAGTAAACTGTTTCGATCAGGTTATGGGTGGAACTCAGGATAATGGAACTTTGGTTATCCCTGGAAATTTAACCACTACTGGAACTGCATTTGAATTCATTGGTGGTGACGGTGGCTATTCTGCAATGTCTTATATTGATCCTAATCTTATTATTGGTACACTTTATTATGGTGAAGCATATCGCTCCAATGAATTTGGTGTTAATCCTAGATCAGTTTGGAATCAAAGAGTTATTGATCTGGCTTCAGATGCAACATCTGGTGATTGGCTTTCTAGCTTTGCAGGATTTGTAACACCAATGTTGCTCGATGAAAATATCTATGAAACCAATAGTCCTGATTCTGTAAGCTTTGTTGCGGACACTACTTACAATACAGGAGATACCGTAAGTATTATTAGTAATACTGCAAACTATCCTTTCCCTTATATATTAGATGCTCCGTTAGCTGAAGGAGATAGTATTTCTGTAACGGATATCATTCAAGCAAGATTTTACATGGGTGTTAATAATGCAGTTTGGATGACTAAAACAATTCACGATTTTAGCGGAGATCCAGAGTGGTGGAAAATTGCTTCCATAAGTGGAACACCACAAACAATGGCTGTTTCTCCATGCGGAAATTATCTTTTTGTAGGTTGCTCTAATGGAAACTTGTACAGAATTTCAAATCTGGTTGCTGTTAAGGATTCATTGACTGCTTCTATTGAAAATCCAAATCCGTATTGTATTATTGAAACAAAACAAATTTATTCTGTTAGCAGTCGTTCAATTACTTCAATTGCAACAGACCCGAACAATGCGGATAATCTCCTTATTACTCTTGGTCAGTACGGAAGCACTCAGTATGTTTACTTAAGCACAAATGCGCTGGATTCTGTTCCTACATTTGCCAATAAAACAGGTGATTTACCCAAAAGTCCTGTTTACGGAAGTTCTTTTGAAGTGAACAATTCTGGAATCGTAATATTAGGTACAGAGGTTGGAGTATTTACTACAGATAATATCAACGCAGCAAGTCCGTCTTGGACTGAAAACAATGATGGATTAGGACGTGTACCTGTTTATAGAGTAATTCAACAGCAGCATAACTTTCCTGGTAGCAACAACTATGGAATGATTTATCTTGGAACTCATGGTCGTGGAGCATTCAAATCAACACAATATGTAGGTGTTGAAGAAATGGATGGAAATGAAAATACACAAAAACTCAATGTTTTTCCAAATCCGGCTAGCGATATCACAAGTATTGAATACAATGCAGATCAGAGTGGTGATGCTTTGATTAACATTTACAATGTGGAAGGCAAACTTGTTCAATCACAACAAATTAGTATTCGTAATGGATACAATAAATTCGACATCAATATCAGTGAATTACCAGGAGCAAACTATCTGATTGAACTTCGCAGCAATGAAGTATCTGTTTCTGGTCAACTTATTAAATTATAAAAGGAAAAGGGGTTTTCCCCTTTTTCTTTTTCTTTCAACCCACTAAAAGAAAAGATTATGAAAAAAGTTTTATCGGTTGTTTTTGTTCTTTTCACCATTTCTGTTTTCGCACAGGAAAAGATTTACACACCCACAACTGTTGCACCTGTCGACAGTGCTATCAGTCAAAATGTAAACGTAATGCTTGATTGGAATCCGGTATCAGGTGTTGCATATTATGAAATTCAAATCGACACAAGCAATACTTTTAGCAACCCTGTTTTATACACTGCAACATACTCAGCATACAATACTTCTTTGCTGCTATTCGGACAGTATTATCACTGGAGGGTTAGGGCTATTGATGCATTGGGTGATTCATCAAACTGGTCTGTTAGCAAAGCTTTTGAGACAAAATATAGACCAACTCTCAGTACACCTGCAGATAGTGCAACTGGAATTGCCGTTAATCCATTAATGAAAACAACTCTTTTGTCTGGTGTAACTACTTATGAGTGGGAATTTGATTCCGTTAACACTTTTAGCAGTGCTTGGTATCAAACAGGTAGTTTTATAACTGGCAGTACTTTTAGAACAGTACATAATCTATATGGTGACAGATATTTTTGGAGAGTAAGAGGAATTCATGTTAATGATACTTCAGATTGGTCAACTACATTTTCATTCCTTACTAAAGATTCTGTTGGATTAAAATATCCTCTTAGTGGCACTGTAGATTTTCATCCGGTTGACTCAATGGCGTTTTATTCCATTTTTGGTACAACAAAATATCAAATGGCCTTTGATACTGATTCATTGTTCCCTTCTCCTTTTTATGCTTTTCTTGATAGTTCTGCATATTTTGTTAACCCTAACAATGGAGATACTCTCGCTTCTACTCATGCTGACACACTTCCTTATGGGTCAAAATTATATTGGAAAGTTCGTTTAATAAATCCAAACGACACCAGCAAATGGTCAAATATATGGAACTTAACTACTGTTGACAAAGTAACCATGAATGCCCCAGCAGATGCGAGCATAGATATCCCTGTTACCAGTTCATTTGATTGGGATGCTATTAGGGGAACTGACTATTATATTCTTGAGTATGATACTGCAGCCACATTTGCAACAGCAATAAAAGTAAATGTAACTGGCACAACTTATACTCCTACTACTCTACTGACCCCTCAAACTGATTATTATTGGAGAGTCAGAGCAGCAAATGCAAAAGATACTACAGGTGTTTGGGATGAGTTTAGCTTCACAACATATTTTGGATTAAGTGTTGAAGAAAATTCACAGATTGAATGGGACGTTTATCCAAACCCTGCATACGATTATGTTAATGTTTCTATTGAGGGTAGTAACTCAGCATACGCGGAAGTTATTAATATTCTTGGCGATGTTGTTATCAATCGCAATAATATGCGCAATGGAAATAATGTTATTAATCTTGGTGAACTTGATCCTGGAATGTATATGATTCGTCTTTATATTGACGACGAAATCGCAACAACCAGATTGATTAAAAAATAGAGGAAATACATATTTTGGAAAAGGCTGCATTTTTGCAGCCTTTTTTTTTGACGAACTCTGGTATTTATATAGGATTCTAAATAATATAGCCTAGAAATGCCTATATTTGTACGCTTAATAACACATTACTTACAATTAACTATTATGAAATTTCTAACACTTGCATTGTTGCTTTTTGCCAGTATTGTTCTTACGGCTCAGGTTAATTATACTGGCCATTATAAATTTGTCGGTGAAAATGCCACACTAGCCCTGTTATTAACTCAGAATAATAAAACTGTTAATGGACAATTATCCTCTACCACAGGTTCTGTATTTACAATTGAAGGAGAACTTGAAGGAGAGTCTGCTTTAGGAATTTGTGCTAATGAGGATGGAGGCTACTATTTTGAGGCATTTTTATCAGGAAATGAGTTAACTTTTGGACTCATTAGCCCAGATGCCAATAATATACCGGATTATTCAACGGCTCAATACATTGTGTTTACTAAAACAGATAATATCTCAGAGCCCATTATAGGAAATAATTCTGTAAGTTCAGGCACTAGCACTCAATCTTATGATAACAATAGTTCATTTAGCAGTGAAAATGAAGTTGTTTCCGATCCCATGTATGGATATTCATTTTCAGTACCTCAAACCTGGAAATATGTTAAAAATGGTGATAATATTATATTAGGTCATGATGTTATTGCAGGAATAATACTTATTTACACTCATGCTTCTCAAACGGAAAGTGAAATGGCAAAAGAAATGGCATTAGGAATTCAGGAAGATGCTAATTATCTGAATATTATAAATAATACTACTCCACAAAAGAAGCAATCTTTTTATACAGCAGAATACAAAGGAATGATGGATGGAGGTGAAGTTAAGGCAACCGGATATGGTATATTGTCTCCGTATGGTGGAGGATTATATATTCTTGCCATTGCCAGTACTGAGGTTTTTTCTAATGATTTGAAAAATGCAGCTGAAAATCTTGTCCTTTCTGCAAAATTTAGTAAACCACAGATTTCTGAAGTAATGAGAATAATGTCGGGAAATTGGACAACAATTACAAAAAACACAACTACTAAAATCTGTTTTTGCCTTAATGGGTCTTACACTGAATACTATGAGAGCGCATATTCTGGCTCTGGATGGGGCACTGCCAATAGCGATAATAAACAGGGTCGATGGACTATACAAGGGAACAGAGAAAGTGGTCGTATTGATATTGAAATGAATAGTGGGAAACAGGTGTACTATGATTATTCTATTTACAATCAGAATGGAGGTGAGTACCTTTTTAATAACACATTGTATTATAGGGACAATTGATAGTTAGTGGCATAGTTTATCCAATGCAGAACTGATATTGGGGTATTTGAATTCAAAGCCCTCTAAAATTAGCCTTCTAGGAATTAGTTTTTGCCCGCCCAAAATAAAAGAGGCTCCTTTCCCAAATACCAATTGCACGGCAAATTTTGGAATAATAAAAACAGCTTTACGTTTACATGCTTTCGCAAAAGCTTTAGTAAAGTCTCTATTGTCAATCAATTCAGGACTAAGAAAATTATAAACTCCCGAACTTTTTTCACTCGTCATAATATGTAATGCGGCATTGCAAACATCGTCAATATGAATGTATGGAAAAGCTTGCCTTCCATTGCCAATTCTTCCGCCTAGCATCATTTTAAATAATGGTTTTAGCCTTTTAATTACGCCTCCATCTTTGCCAAGAATTACACCAAGTCGCATAATGGCTACTCGTGTTTCTGCAGAAGCTTTTTGGGCTTCAGCTTCCCAATTCTTACTCAAATTGCCTAAAAAATCGTCTGCAAAGTCAGTACTACTTTCATCATGCACGCGATCTGAGTCTTTATAAATTCCAGATGCAGATGTCGATAGTAATAATCTGGGCTTAATATGAGATTTTTGAATAGCCTCAACAATAGTTCTGGTTGACCTCATCCTACTCTTTTCTATCTCCTTTATATAAGACTTAGTCCAACGCTTAGCAATCGAAGCTCCAGCTAAATTGATCACCGCATCAGCATCATTAATTTTCTCTGCAAGAAGATCTGAATCGTTTTGGTAAACTGAGCGGGGCAGAATTTCAACGGAATATCCTTTTTCAATAAGAAATGTAGATAATCTTTGACCGAGAAAGCCACTACCCCCGGCAATGCAAGCTTTCTTGTTAGACAAGGATTCCATCTTTCATTACAATTTTTTGATCTGATAAATCAGCCAATTCCTCATTATGTGTGATTATAACAAATGTTTGTCCATATTCATCTTTTAGTCTGAAAAATAGCTCATGAAGATCGCGAGCATTATCAGAATCAAGGTTCCCACTGGGTTCATCTGCTAATATCACATCGGGATCATTAATTAATGCCCGAGCTACTGCCACTCGTTGTTGTTCACCACCTGACAGTGCAGAAGGTTTGTGTTTAAGTCTATCCTGTAAACCCAATTTCGACAAAATACCAGCCGCCTTTTCTTCCATTTCTTTCTTGTTTTTCCCAGCTATTAATGCAGGAATACAAACATTTTCAAGTGCTGTAAATTCTGGTAGCAAATGATGAAACTGAAAAATAAAACCAATATGTTGATTTCGAAAAAGACTTAATTGTTTGTCTGAATGATTAAAAACCGATTCATCATTGTATAGTACTTCTCCTTGATCCGGTTTTTCAATGGTCCCCATGATATGCAGCAAAGTTGTTTTTCCTGCACCTGAAGCACCCACAATACAAAAAACCTTATTGTTGGGAATTACAAGATCAATTCCTCGTAAAACCTGCACTTTCCCAAAGGATTTATGTATGTTTTTAAGTGTAATGGCCATATTCTGCTATTCAATAGGTTTGAGAAAATACCGATCTTGCTCTATCTTGTTATCAATTATGTCGCGAACTTCTAAAATAAGGCGATTACCACGTTTTTGGTAAAATATATATGGGGTTGTTAATATATTTCTGTTGCCAAACAATGCGGTATGTCCATTGGAACGAGTCAACGGTAAACGTTTCGTTTCTTCAATTACATATTTTCCAACGCTAGACTTATAAGTAACCACTCCGTTTTCTGGGAAAATAGTAATATTTTCGAAATACAGCGTATCTTTTGGTAGAGCAAGTAAACTATACCCAACCATATTTCCATCTACTATTTTCCAACTTTCTTTCAGAATAACACCTTCTTCTTCATTTATCCATGTTCCATTAAGAAACTGCAAGTCTTTCATTGCTTTTTTGGGATTCTTTGCCGAATTGCAAGAATAGAGGGCAAAACTGCCAATAAAGAGAAAAAATATAAGATATCGCATCCTTTTTTTTTCAAAGATAAGGGAAATCTTCCACATTTATAATATCACCATCTCCAATTATTTGATCATATTTTACATGGGTAAGAAAAAGTCCATGAGCTGGGGCAGAAGCTCCTGCAGCAGATCTGTCCTTTGCTTCAATAATAGCAGAGAACTCATTCACCTCTGTAAATCCACGACCAATATCCACAAGAGTTCCAACAATTGCTCGAACCATATTTCTAAGAAAGCGATCTGCCGTTATTTCAAAAATCAGATTATTATTTCGGATAGTAACTTCCGCTTTCTCAATATGGCAAATATTGCTTTTCTGACCTCCATGTAACCGAGCAAAACTAGTGAAATCAGTAAATTTGCTTAATAAATCGGCTGCTTCATTCATTTTTGCAGAATCTAAGATATATAGCACCGTCCAGCTCATATCTTGTAGAAAAGGATTTTCTTTAAGTGAAATAAAATACTGATAAGATCTGCTTATTGCAGAAAAACGGGCATGCCAATCATCTTCCACTTTAAAAATGGAATGTAAACTTATATCCTTACTTAGAATTGCATTGGCATGGTAAAGAAAATTGTCTGGCAAACCAGCAGGAGTATCGAAATGAGCATAATAATTCAAAGCATGCACACCAGTATCAGTGCGACCACAACCAGTAATTTCAATTTCCTGCTTTAACAATGTAGAGATTGATTTTTCTATTTCCTGCTGAATGCTACGAGCATTCTTTTGCTTCTGCCAGCCGGCGAAGTTTTTTCCAAAATACGATAAATGCAGAGCGTAACGCATGCACAAATTTACTTCAAAAATTGCATACGATATATTTTCTCTCCGGCACGCATTTCTATCAAATACATCGCCTTCTCAAGAAGAGACACATCAAGCCTAATAGTATTGAGTCCATTTTCGCAATTTAGCTCTTCAGCCAAAACGAGTCTGCCATCACTACTAAATATAGAATAGTTGCAATTACCCGCCTCCATAGCAAAAAAGCTAATGTTCATGAAATCATCATTTACCGGATTTGGATAAATAATCATTCCCTCGCCGTATTCTTCAATCTGAGTTGTAATTACATTAATTTGATTCGTAGCAGTGTCGCTTCCACAAGTATTATAACTAACGAGAGTTATTCCATACAACCCAGGATTTAGATATACATTGGTGGGATTTTGAATAGTGGCGGTATTGCCATCGCCAAACGACCAATTCCAGCCTATCAATGGTAAAATATATGACTGAGAAAGATCTGTAAAACTTGTTGCTGCTCCTGCGTAGCCAGCAATATATGTGAAATCGGCCAATGGTCGTGTTGTTACATAAACTGTAGAATACGCAATGTCATTAGTTCCACCATTACTTAAAACTGTTAGAGCAACTTGATATGCCCCGGTATCAGGATAGATATATGTTGGGTTTTGAGAAGATGCTGTTCCACTTCCATCGCCAAAATCCCAATCCCAGCCAATAATGCTTCCTGCAGCAATTGTTGATTCATCTTGAAAATTTGTAGCAGTTCCTAGACAAACAGTATCCGCAGAAAAACCTGCGTTTGGAGTTGCAGCAGTAGCAATGGTTATCGACGCGCATGAAGAATCTGTTCCACATGAATTTGTTGTTGTGAGACAAACAGTATATGTCCCCGAAACGGTATATGTATACGATGGATTTTGCTGAGTAGAAGTACCGCCATCACCGAAATCCCATAACCAACTGGTTACTGGTAGCAAGCTAGATTGCGTCAAATCAGCAAATGCCGTTGAAGAACCTGCTATACCAGCCACAAATGAAAAATCTGTATTTGGTGATGTTGTAACATACACATTTACAGTAGTTGTGTCATAAAGACCTAAATTACTTTCTACAATAAGCTCTACAAGGTATGCTCCAGTATCGGGATAAGTATATGTTGGGTTTTGAGCAGTTGATGTACCTGTCCCGTCCCCAAAAGACCAATCCCACCCAACGATACTTCCTGAAGCTATTGAAGAAAGATCAGTAAAAGCTGTAGTTGAGCTCAAGCAAACAGTATCTGCAGTAAATGCTGCATTCGGTCCTGAGCCAATAGAAATAAGAGCACTTGTTGTATCGCTGCAATATCCATTATCCACAATGAGTACAACAGTAAAGGTTCCTGCACTGGTATATGTATGTGATGGATTTTCTTGTGTTGAGGTATTTCCATCGCCAAAATCCCAACTATAAATCATCCCAGTGCTACCTGTATTGGTAAAATCTACTAGCGGTCCACTAACAGTATAGCTAAAAGATGCAACCGGATCTGATAAAACTTCGGCAGTAACGGGAACGGCATTGCTTTCGCAAATTTCTTCCACTGTCCAGTCGTAGAAATAATAGTAATAGTGTAGGCTATTGGAGCTAGCTGTTGAATTGGTAATACTAATCATTGACCCTACTGTATATGGGTATGGTAAATTGGCTGATACTGTTGACCCATCTCGCCATAAGTCGGGTGCTCCCGGCCCCATCAGTCGCATATTAGTGCCAACAGGAATATCAATATTAAGGGTAACCACGGATTCACCAGTAGGAACATTAACTGTAACCTGATCAATGGTTCCACCACTTGAGTTTTGAAGTGTGAAAGTTCGATCACCCCCTGATCCAGCGTACATTTTTACTGTAGTAAGACGAACCGGACTTGTACAATCAAATATTAAACCCTGCTGAAGCGAATTAGAATAATATCCTCCGGTGGTACCTTTATTTGTTTTTGCTCCCGTATAAGCAGTTCCCACTTCCGACACAGCATAATAGGTTGTTGTAGTGCCAATAACCGGAGTGGTATATGTAGCACCTGTATCCAGCAATGTTCCTGCAGGATATGAATCGTACCACATTGTTGTTCCAGAGCCGCCCGTTGCTCCAAGTAATAATGACCCCGACCCGCAAATCGTATCATTATCAGCTATCGGGGCAGCTGGCATATTAATGGTAATATATGAATTTTTTGTAATGCTATCTGCTCCGGCACACGCATAAACAGAAAGTTTCACGTTATAGGTTCCATTTGCTGCATATACGTGCGTTGGATTTTCCTGTGTACTGGTGTTTCCATCTCCAAAGTCCCAATAAAATGCACTCCCTTGTGAATATGATCCAGTATTGGTGAAATTGATAACGCCCGAACAAGAACTTAGAGCATCTGCAATAAAATCTGCAGAAGGAGGATCAGCGACCAGAATCACATCTTGAACTACTGTATTTCCATACGACGTTGTAATACCACTAATGGTTTTGGTTTGATATCCATTGGCAGAAACGGTCATGGTCCAAGTACCTGGCGCAATAGGGCGATGATAATTTCCAACAGGAAGCGAGGAATATACTTGTGACGAATCTAAATCATGAGAGCTTATGGAAACAAGTGCACGTATTGGAAGTCCAGTACAGCTATCGGTAACAATTCCTCTGATTCCATACAAAGACTGTTCAATATAATTTAACAAGGAGCGATAATTATAATCCCAATACGACTCAAGAGTTGATGCAGCTGGAGTTTTATTAGAAGAACACTCAATAGTTACCTCGCGGCAATGCCCAAAATACTGGTAATAATCTTGCCGTGATCCATCTACTGAATACCAAGTGGCGCCTTCAATAACCCCTGGGTAATCTGAGCCAGGATTATTATCATCAAGATAACCCGAAGGGCTATTATTTTGAGCCGTATCTGCATATTCTTTAGAAACATAAATCCACCAAGAGTGGTCGGCATGATCTGTATATTGATAATCCCATGGATAATTCAGTAATTCGGCTCCGCCATGGAAATTGGCAGACATTACAAAATCGTGTGACAATGCATATTCGATCATGGCTTGATTCTCAATTTCAACATAATATGTATTGTCGTCTCCAATATTTCCATTGGGAACAGGATAATTTCTATTCAAATCTTCTCCATTTGCATTAGCACGTGTAGCTCCAATTATTGTTGTATTTCCTCCGGCATAAGTTCCATCGGGATTTGCAGCGGGGTTGATATAAATCTCAATATTATTAACCATATTGGTAACGCGGCTATCCACACCATAATTTGTGAGCAAATAATCAATCAAATGCAACATGAGCACATAGCCAGCTGTTTCATCGCCATGCATGGTACCAGAATAGAAAAACTCGGGTTCATTTTCATCGGTATTCACATTATCGGAAATCACAGCTGCAAGCAAGAGTCGACCTTCAACGGTATAGCCAATAGTATCGAGGCGACATATAGAAGGATACGAGCTTGCAAATCCCTGCATCAAACTTACATAAGCTGTGTATGTAGGATAATAATCCCAAGCCTGAGTGGATCTATTGTTTAAATCTTGCCATTCCAACATGTTTAAATCAGAAGGGCTAAGAAGCATAGACGGAGCCGTAAGTTTTTGATACGGAATATTTCGACTCAAAAAATCAGCAAATTGAGGTTTATTGGCATACGCATATACAAGTGAATTTTCTACTTTATCAATAGAAATTAAGCATTTCGATTCGCCATTTTCAAGCAATGGTAAATCACTGACTGCAAATTGAAAATAGATTTCAGTTCTGCCATCAAATATCTGATCAATACTTTGGTTTTGTGCAAAAGAAAGTAGAATCAGAAAAGACAAACCTATGGTGAGTAAAATTCTTCTCATAGTGCTGATTGATTGGTCTTGGTATAATTTGTAGACAATAAATGTCTGAATTCGTTGTCTGTCTAATCGATTTTCTTCACAATTTCGATTATTTCTTTCATTTTCTGCTCATTCACGGGATGCACCGGAAGACGAAATACATGTTCAATCATTCCTTGAATATGAAGAACTGCTTTTATTCCGCTTGGATTTCCCGCAGTAAGAAGTCCGTGAATAATGGGCAATAATTTATAATGATAATGCCGTGCTTTTTCAAAATCGCCTTCTATTGCAGCATGAACCATAGTTGCAAAATCGGCTGGATATGCATTGGCTATTACCGAAATAACTCCTGAAGCGCCAAGTGCGATAATAGGCAGAGCCAAAGCATCATCTCCGGCAACAACGCTGAGATATTCAGGCTTATTATTCAATAAATCCATGACCTGATCCAGATTATCTGTTGCTTCTTTAATGCAACGAATATTCTCACAGTCCTTTGCAATACGAATACTGGTTTCAGCTTCCATATTTACAACTGTACGTCCTGGTACATTATACATAATCACAGGAAGAGGTGATGCATCAGCAATAGTTTTATAATGTAAATACATTCCATCCTGATTGGGTTTGTTATAATACGGAATAACGGAAAGAAGTGCATCTGCTCCCGAAAAATCGAATAGATTCATTTCTTCTATCAATTTGCCGGTATTATTTCCTCCAAAACCAATAACAACAGGAATAGAACCATTGACATGATTTGCCACAAGTTTCAAAGCAGCCTGCTTTTCCGATAAAGAAATGGTAGGAGCTTCACCCGTGGTGCCAAACAGTACAAGATAATCGACTCCACCATTTACAGCTCTGTCAATTAAACGCTTCAAAGCGTCATTATCAATTGCACCACTATCATTAAATGGAGTTACAAGCGCAACGCCAAGCCCTGAGTAATTCATATTTACTGAGTTTTATTTTTCAACATATTGAGATAGATGATAGCCTGCTGCATCAAATATCTTTGCGAAGGTTCATTTTCCGTATCAATAGTGATATCATACAGTGAATCACATTTCACATCTGCAGCACCCACTTTACATTTACTTTGAGAAAGTGCTATTAACCATTGAAATGACTTATGCATGCAATGACTAAGATCGATGAGAACATCGTACTCGTTTTTTATCAACTCATCAACCCAACCGGCTGTAGGAACGCCCATTGAATTATAATGCGAAACAAGCACATACTCAAAATTAATTCTGGGAGCGCAAAAATGCGCCTGATGCTTCATATTGGTATAGCCAATTGCTCGAATACTTTTTCCCCGATCTTTGCAATAATTGTAGATTCGTTCAAATTCAACGTATTTCTCTTCATTGCGACAGTCAAAGAAAAACAAAATAGATTCCAGTTCATCAAAACTTTTGTTTTTGACATCCCTCCGCACAAGAGTAAGCTGCTTTTTGAGCCGCCTCTCGAAAATCCGATTTTTGATACTTTCAAACATAGGCAATAAACTGATTCTACAAAGATAAAAACAAATAGCTCACGCTTTTATTGTCCTTATTTACTTTTATCTGGAGCAACGGGAATATCGGGTATAGCTTTGTAATTTTTCAACTCTTCAAGAACAACTTCAATAGCTTTATCCAACTGAGCATCTTTACCCATATATTCTTCGTAAGGATCATTATCAACTACAATATCAGGATCTACTCCGTGACCTTCAATAATCCATTCGCTTTTATCAATGCTATAACTGGCAAATTCAGGCTTATTCAGCACCGTTCCATCCACAAAAGGAAGAGACCCACGAATTCCAACTACGCCTCCCCAACTGCGTACACCAATGGTTTTTCCCACTTCATGCTTTTTGAAAGCATAAGGGAAAAGATCTCCGTCTGAAGCTGAGTATTGGTTTAACAACAGAACTTTGGGGCCAATCATCATTTTGGTTGGTGTTTGTCCGGGGATAGAGACATTTCTGGCCATACTTGAACGTGTAGGTTCGCGCATCAGACGTTCGAGAAGCATAGGAGAAACATTTCCTCCTCCATTGCCGCGATCGTCGATAATAAGCGCTTTTTTATTCAATTGAGGGTAGAAATACTTCACAAATTCATTAAGTCCCTCAACACTCATGTCGGGTACGTGTAGATAACCAACTTCTCCATCGGTTTTTTCATTTACATAAGCAATATTTTTCTGCACCCAGTTGTAATAATACAACGACGACTCGTCTTCCAAAGGCACAAAAATTACTGTGCGGGCTCCGCTTGCAGAAGCTTTAGAATTAACCTGCATTTCCACCTGCATACCAGCTTTTCCCTGTAGTAGGATATATATGTCGGGCACTTCTTTGCAAGAAACGCCATCAATAGAGATAATATATTCACCTTCTTTTACATCTACACCATACTCGGTAAGTGGACTGCGAAGTGATGTGCTCCAGTTTGCACCATCGAGTATTTCATCTACCTTAAAGTAACCAGATGGGTCTGCAAGAATTTTTGCTCCGAGTAGCCCGAGTTTAATACGATCTGGGCTAGGGCGATCGCCACCACTAATATAAGCATGACCTACGCTGAGTTCGCCAATCAATTCACCAATAATATAATTTAAGTCGTGACGATTGTTTACATAAGGCAATAATACTGCGTATTTATCTCGAAGCTGCTCCCAATCTGTTCCATGCATATTTTCAACATAAAAGAAATCGCGCATTTGACGCCAAGCTTCAAAATAAATTTGTGACCATTCTTCCTGTCGGTTTACTTCTGTTTTCAGGCCAGTCATTGGTACATTCTTCTCCAGTTTAATATCAGCCTTTGGCAGCGAAATAACATAGTATTTACTGCTTTTCACAATAAGCATTTTCTTGCCATCGTGGGTGAGATCAAAACCATCGGCTTCTCCCAGATTATCCTCTTTACGATCTTCAATATTAAATAAAATCAAAGAACTTTTCTTCTCTCCTTTACCACGCTTTATGTAATAAATGCTATTGCCAGTCATTTCAACACCCCAATAATTGGACGCATCAATGGGTAGTGATAAAATACGACTCTGAAGCCCTTCTTCAGTAATTTTTACCAATACTTCCGCATTATCATTTTTATCCTCATCCTTCTCAACTACATCGGCTTTAATTTTTACCTCATCATTTTCAGGCCCAAGCGGGTTTTCTGTTTCCACAGATAAAGGTAAAATATAGACTTTCGACATATCGGTATAGGCATGATTCCATTCTGTCTGGCTATATGTTGGGTTAAAATCACGGTCTGAAATGAATACTAGATATTTTCCATCACGACTAAAGTTTGGATGATAAGATTCATACCACGGGCTAGTAGCTTCAATCGTTTTCTTTGAATCGAGGCTATACAGTTTAATTTGATTCATCCCTGTTTTCATTGGATCGGTATATACCACCCATTTACTATCAGGACTCCAACTGAAATCACGATATTCCCAAACTTCACTTTGTGCAATTTCAGTTACTTTTTTTGTGTCCACATCAATATAACGCAGGCGAAGTTTCTTATCACTCCACATGATTTTTTTACTATCAGGGCTCCATTTCATCGAAAACGGATAAGTGTCGGCTTTTTTAGTAAGTTGAACCGCATCACTGCTACCATCTTGTTTCTGTAACCATATTTCAAATTCGCCACTTTTATCACTAAAATATGCAATATTTTTTCCATCAGGAGACCATACAGCGTTGCGATCATGTGCACCAGAATTTTTAGTTAAATTGCGTGTTACTCCGCTTTTTACAGGAACAGAAAATACTTCTCCACGAGCACTAACAACCAAGCGTTCTCCTGCAGGAGACATGTCAACCGACTGAATATTCTTAGACGCATCTGCAATGAAATTTCTACTATGCTCAAAATCATTAGCAATTTGCACATGAATCTGATTTATCTCTCCGCTGGTAGCATCAAAATAATGCAAAAAGCCTCCATTTTCAAATACAATTCCATTTTGATCATTAGAAGGGAATTTAACATCATACTCCGAGAAAACACTCACCTTACGTGTTTGTTTTGTTTCGAGATTATACTCAAATAGATTCATGGTTCTGTCGCGATCAGACAAGTAATAAATGCAATTGCCTATCCACATGGGAATAATATCCTGTGCATCATTATCGGTGATTTTTGTGATTTTTTTCGACTCTGTATCGAAAATGCGAATATCGTCAGCCATGCCACCTTCATAATATTTCCAGGTACGGAATTCACGAAAAACGCGATTGAATGCAAGCTGTTTCCCATCGGGAGAATATGAACAAAAACCACCAGTTGAGAGAGGTAGTTCTTCAGAAACCCCACCTTCTACAGGCACTGCAAAAAGTTGCCCCACAAAGGAGTTGAATGTTTGCTTGCGTGAGCGATAAATAATTTTGCTTCCATCGGGAGTCCAGCCCATCACAATATTATTGGGTCCCATACGATCGGAAATATCGTCACGACTCAAAGTTGCAGTATAGGTTAGGCGTTTAGGTGTTCCACCTTCAGAAGGAATAAGAAAAACTTCAGTATTTCCATCATACTGGCCAGTAAACGCAATGTATTTCCCATCGGGAGAAAAACGAGGGAACATTTCGTAGCCATCGCCACTGGTAATTCTGCGGGCAAGGCCACCATCTTTTGATACCAAATACAAATCTCCGGCATAAGAAAATGCCACTTTATCGCCATGAACAGCGGGGAAACGCATAAGGCGGGCTTCATTCTGAGCCGATACCTGTGTTGTGATATACATCATAATCAAGCAAACTTTGAGAAATTTCATACTTATTTGTTTTATCTTTGATACGGTCAATGTTCAAAAATAGAGATTTTAATTGACTTACCCATATAGATTTACAGCCGATTTTTAATGTCGGGTTAATCATTGAGATGAATAAATAAAAGTTTCACTTCGACAAAATGGTTCAGGAGCTTAAAATAGGAATTCGATTCAAGTCTAGCGAAGAAGAAAGTCAAAACTTCTGGAGAGCGCTAATTCAATTGCTTGGGGAGAAGAATATTCCAACAGCATTAATAGATCTTAGCGGAAAAGACCTGCTTTTTAATGCCATTTCGTGCATGCAGGCAGAAAACCGCCAGGAAGTATATCAAACTGCACCCAGAGTGAATGCTGAAAAATGCAAATTTTGTGGCAAATGCATTGATTATTGCAAGCATAAAGTCGTTTCGATGCAAAAAGGCAGTGGAAAAATATTAATTGAGCCTGAATTATGCACCGATTGCGGAAAATGCTATAAGGGATGCAGTAAAAAGGGAGCCATTAAAAAGCATGATTATTTGGTTGGTCTCGTGGAATGGACGGATCGTGGTGAAAATGTACGGGTTTTCAGAGTGGCTTTCAGAAAGAAATGGCTCTTGAAGAAAAAAGGACTTCCTGTATTAAAAAAACATATAAAAGGATTTGAGGTTAAGATTTATAGCTTTGATGCCAATTATTGCGGCAAGAGCATAGAAAAGGACATGGATTTTATGTTTGATATAAAGGGAAAAGAAGACGGGGATACGGTTTTGATATCTGTTTTGAATTTGATGGTGGATTGATTTATGAGGGGTAATTGTTTGGGGAAGAACAGAATAAAACTTTCGAGGTGTTCAATTAAGTACTTATTTTAATTTGCTGATAAGGAGACGGTTTCGCCATTATCATCCTAAAAATAAGCACGTGAAAAATGTTTTGCCTATGTATGGATCGATTTAGCCTGAAACTAAATTCATCAAGATACTTTTCAATATGACCTTCGTGCACCCAT
>JAFGWG010000162.1 GCA_016937255.1 Bacteroidales bacterium | reverse complement strand
CGTTCGTTTTTGCAAATATAATAAAATTTATGGAACGATAAATTATTTTAATTAATTATTATTTTTAACACCCCACCTTCAAGGTTTGAGCAGTGGCAGGGATAAAAAGCCTATTATGGCTCAGATTTTTTACCTCGCCAACGACACACTGACCAGCTTATCGCTGGACGAGTGCGTGATGGCTCTACTTATGAATGGAATGTTGTAAGGATTATTCGTAATTTTGTACAAAATATTCAATTATGCGTATACTTTTCTTTGTTTTCCTCAGCACATTATTTCTTCCTGTTTTTTCATGCACCAACCTTATTATTACCAAAGGTGCATCGAAAGACGGATCGACTATGATAACCTATGCTGCGGACTCACACCGTCGTTACGGATACCTTTTCTACTATCCGGCTGCAGACCATAAACCCGGTGATATGGTAGACATTATTCATTATGAAAACGGCAAACTCATGGGGCAAATCCCTGAAGTGGCACACACCTATAATGTAGTGGGTTTTATGAATGAACATCAGGTAGCCATTGGTGAAACCACCTGGGGCGGATTAAAAGATTTACAAGAACAGGATGGATCATTTATCGACTACGGATCATTGATGAAACTGGCTTTACAAAGAGCGAAAACAGCTCGCGAAGCCATTAAAGTCATTGCCGAGCTTGTAGAAGAATACGGCTACGGTTCAGAAGGAGAGTCATTCTCCATCAGCGATGCGAATGAAGCCTGGATTATGGAAATCATAGGAAAAGGAAATCATGAAAAAGGTGCTG
Organism: Bacteroidales bacterium; assembly: GCA_016937255.1. GTDB lineage: Bacteria > Bacteroidota > Bacteroidia > Bacteroidales > DTU049 > BM518. The sequence goes on along the minus strand of JAFGWG010000162.1, from coordinate 10,200 downwards.
TTTGGGTCGCCATGCGTATTCCCGACGGATATGTTTCAGGCCATGCCAATCAGGCGCGTATTACAACTTTTCCTTTCCAAAAGAAAAACGATTGGTTCAATATGAAGCAAGAAACTTTCCATAGCCCTGATGTAATTAGTTTTGCAAAAAAACACGGATATTTTAAAGGATCAGATGAAACTTTCAACTTTTCAGATGTTTACAATCCAATAGATTTTGGTGGTGCCCGTTTCTGCGATGCCCGAGTCTGGTCATTTTTCAGAAAAGTAAACAGCGAAATCAGAAATAATTTGGCTTATACCTATTATGCTATGGGACAGATAGAACATAATGAGCTTTTTCTAAACGGTGAAGCCAATCCCAATAAATTTGCCAGCAATCGCATGCCGCTATGGGTTAAACCCGATAAAAAAGTAGATATTACCGATGTGATAGCCGGCATGAGAGATCACTTCGAAGATACTCCACTTGATATGCGCGACGGAATTGGTGCCGGACCTTGGCATTGCCCCTACCGCTGGCGTCCGATGACTTTTGAAATTGACAGTGTTGGATATGTACACGAACGTGCCATTGCCACACAGCAAACCGGATATAGTTTTGTTGCACAAAGTCGCTCATGGCTCGATGATGTGATTGGTGGAATATTTTGGTTCGGTGTTGATGATGCAGACGCCACCGTTTATGCTCCTATGTACAGTTCTATTGCTGCAATTCCTGAATCTTATGCTTTTGAAACCGGCTCCATGATTGAGTGGAATGAAAAATCTGCTTTCTGGGTATTCAATCTGGTCAGCAACTGGGTTTATACGCGCTACGATCTAATGCATCCAGAAGTAGAAAAATATCAAGAAGAACTCGAGAGTGGATTCATTAGTCAGATTCCAGAAATAGATAAAACTGCTGAAGAATTATTAAAAACAGATCGCCAAAAAGCCATTGATCATCTGACACAATACAGTGTAAATACTGGCAATAAACTAGTAGCTGATTGGCAAGTTTTCTTCCAATATCTATTCATGAAATATGTGGATGGAAATATGAAATTAAGTGAAGGTCGTACACTGCCTGACAACGGCAATGGAAAAGGCGTACCCAAACAAGTAATGCATCCCGGCTATAGCCCTGATTGGCTGCGTCTGATGATGCTCAATACCGGGAATCGTTATGTAGCTCCAAAATCTAATCATTAATGGAATGGTATAGTGGAAGTCCTGATGAATTGAATCAGGCCAAAGAAAACAATATACTGGCAGCGTATTATGTCAGCACCGAGAATTGCAATGTCTGTGTACCGCTCAGGGTAAAGGTTGAAGAATTTTTCACATCCAATTACCCTCAAGTGAATTTGATTATGATGCGAAGTGAGCGTTATCCAAGATGGGCTGCCGAGCATGGAATTTACAGTGCACCTACTCTAATCATTTTTGCTGATGGCAAGGAAGTGATGCGTTACGGAAGAAACATTTCTTTTCAGGAATTAGCGGAGAAACTTGACAGGCTAGTAGAGTTGATGGGTTAGATATAATTCAAATGCTCTAACAATATTTTTATTCCTAGGGCAATGAGTATTAAGCCTCCAATTATTTCTATTTTCGAACCGAAAAGGCCGGCCAATTTCTTCCCGATGAGCATTCCGATCATGGCTGTGAGGCCGGTAATAAAACCAATCACCGCACAAGTTATCCAAATATTTACTTCTTCAATACCAAGAGTAATTCCAACTGCAAAAGCATCTATACTGGTTGCAAAAGCGAGAGTAAGCAAAAGTTTAATATTTCCAATATCAATTCTTTTCTCAGATTTTTTCGAAAACGCTTCCAATATCATTTTACCGCCAACCAGAAATAGAAGTCCGAATGCAATCCAATGGTCAATTTCGGCCATGTGTTTTTCCAAAGCCTTTCCCCCGAGCCAACCAAGAAAAGGCATGGCACCCTGAAAAAACGCAAAAATTGCGGCAATTTTAAAAGCCTGCCAAAAATAGACTTTTCGGTCATTTATCCCGACAGAAATACTAATTGCTAAGGTGTCGAAGCATAAACCAACGCTTAATAAAATTATCCAGCTTGCATTCACGATACAAATTTAATATATTTGGAAGTTCCCATTAAACTACGAATAAAAAAAGGCATCAAACTCATATTAAACCCATCACAATGAAAAAAGTATTTCTATCCCTTTTTCTGGCAATAACAATAAGCCTTGCCATGAGCCAGTCGTATTCAATTACCAATTACACAACCTCTAACTCTAGCATTGTCAGCAATGACATTTTATCGGTACAGGGTACAAGTACAGGTGCGGTTTGGTTTGGCAGTAATGGTTCAGGCGCATCTAAACTAGTTGGCAGTACCTGGACAACTTACACTACTTCTCAGGGTCTTGGCAGCAATACTGTTAAAGGAATTATTGAAGATCATCTGGGAAATATCTGGTTTGCTACAACAGGCGGTGTAACCAAATACACTGGCAGTACATGGACCACATACGATACTGGAGATGGGTTGCCTGTAAATGATGTAAAGTGTGTTTTTGAAGACATAAGTAATAATATTTGGGTAGGAACAGGTGGCGGTGGTGTTGCAAAGTACAATGGTAGTTCCTGGACAACGTATGATGACGGAGATGGTTTGGCTCAGAATTTTGTCCAAGCCATTACTCAAGATCAGGGTGGCGACATGTGGTTTGCTACAGCAAACGGAGTAAGTCGTTTTAATGGCACTAGTACATGGACTACTTATACCAGTTCTAACGGACTAGTTTCCAATGGCAACGAGGTTATTTCTGGCTGTTGCGACCCGGATGGAAATGTTTGGTTTGGCTCGAAGCCAGGCTTTGGCATTGGTGGTGGTGTAAGCATGTATAATGGTAGTTCTTGGACCACCTGGCAATCTGCACCGGGAGGTCTTGCAAATAATCAGGTTATGGGAATTGCTAGCGATGCCAAATCACGAATGTGGTTCGCTACTTATGTAAATGGCGTTAGTTTTCTTAAGAATCTCTCTTCTTGGTCAACATATGGAACTCCTCACGGATTGGTATCCAATGCGTTGCAATGCGTAGATGTTGCCCCCGATGGGTATGTATGGGTTGGATCTACAGGTGGTGTATCGAGAATTGCCACCCTTGTATTTCAAAGCACCGAAATCACTCACAACACGTGCGGTGCTGTTTGTGATGCTCAAACAATTATTCATGCAGGCACAATCACTAGCATGCTATATTATAGTTTTGATGATGGTTCAAGTTATCAGACAGCCAATTTTCAAGATGGAATGTGCACTGATACCTATGATTTATGGGTAACAGACAGTTCTATGTTCATTGAAATCCCCGGGATTGATGTTCTCGACATTCCCGAAGGAGACGCATTCCCTTTCGATTCAATGGCAGTATGCTTTGCCGACACCTTCCAACTCAACCCTGGGTCTAACTTTAGCGACTTTCTATGGGCACCTGACAGTATTCTTTCAAACGATACTGCCACGAATCCATATATTTATCCATTCTCCTCACAATGGCTAGAAATAGATTATTTAGATAGTAGTGGGTGTAATATAAGTGATTTCATCTATCTTGACGTACTACCTCAAATCGTTTTTAATGTTAACGTCACAGATGACTCTGTATTTACTGTCGACAATACATTTTCGTCATATCAATGGTATCGCTATGGCAGTCCAATTAGTGGTGCCACAGCACAAACTTATACTGCAGACCAACCCGGAAACTATACCGTTTGCGTCACTAATGCTGAGGGATGTGATGCTTGCTCGGGAATGATACCTTATATGAATGCAGGAATTGAAGAAACCTCAATACTTGTTCATGCCTATATTAGCGACAATGTTCTTTATTATGATATTCCTGAATCCTTCAATAAAATTGAGGTATTTAGTTACGATGGTCGCATTCTTGAAGTTATGGAATGCGAAGGAGGACAGAGTTTTGTGGTATTGCAAAACAACACAAGCGGAGCATTAATAATACGCTTCTCAAATGAAAGTTCTTACTCAGTTAAATCCTTATACCGCTAAAAAACTTATAAGTTTAGACATTAAATCCACCTTTAGGGGTGGATTTTTTTTATGTCCATGAACGTAGATTTGCATGACTAACAAAGAATTTTGAGCTATTAAACTAAGCGATATTTGAACCTGAATAGATCAGAAATTCTATCTCTTCATCATAAAAAAAAGACCGTCCCCCACAGGAGGACAGTCTTTCAATAATATATTCAGATTTATTTTATACCAGCAATAAATATTGCAAATAATATACAATGGCACCAGCAACATATCCAAGCAAAGCAAGCAATGAAATGCGCTTCAAATACCAAATAAAATCAATTTTCTCAAGACCCATAGCAGCAACACCAGCTGCTGAGCCAATAATAAGCATACTACCACCAGTTCCAGCTGTATAAGCCAAGAATTCCCAGAAAACACCATCCTGTACAAAATTAGCCATATAACCCACAGCACCAGGATCAGCAATAGGATACATACCCATAGAACCAGCCACAAGAGGAACGTTATCTACAACAGATGATAGAACGCCAATCACCATATCGATGGCGAAGACTCCCATATTGTTGTCAAGACCTCCGAGATTGGCATCTAAAAACTGAGCCATTATATCCAATTGACCAGCAGATTGCAAAGCAGCAACAGCGGATAGAATTCCAAGGAAGAAAAGCACAGTAGGCACATCCACTTTCTGCAAAATAGTATTCACAGTAAGCTTATTTTCCTCTTCCTTTTTCTTATGAAGAATTTCGGTAGTAATCCAAAGAATTGAAAGAGAAAGTAACATTCCCATATATGGAGGAAGGTGAGTTACCGTTTTAAAAACAGGAACAAAAAGAAGTCCGAGCACACCCATAATAAGCATAAGGTTTCGCTCTTTAGCGGTGGTTGTTATCCCTTCACTAGTATCGATTGTAGGTCTAGTTACACTCCCCTTCTGAGTGAAACTTAGCAATAAAAGAGGAATAACCATACAAACTAAACTGGGTAAAAACACCTTGGTAATAATTGCAATAGTACTAACCTGACCGCCAATCCAGAGCATAATTGTGGTAACATCGCCAATGGGCGACCAAGCACCACCAGCATTGGCAGCAAGAACAATCATACTGGCAAAGAACCATCGGGTTTTCTTATCTTCTATTAGTTTACGCAGTAGAGCTACCATTACAATGGTTGTGGTAAGGTTATCGAGTGCAGCTGACATGAAGAAAGTAATAATACTAATCACCCACAGAAGCTTCACTTTATTAGTGGTTTTAATACTGTCTGTAATGGACTTAAACCCTTCATGCTGATCAATAATTTCAACAATGGTCATGGCACCAAGAAGAAAGAAAAGAATTTCTCCAATTTCTCCAATATGGTGAATGATTTGATTTTCAACAATGAACTCAATCATTCCTTCGTGAGTTGCCTCATGCCCGGGGGTGGATGCTATAAATTCATTCCATGCAGGGCTGAGACCCTGAGTAAAAATGTCAAATGCTCCGAAAATATAAGCCACCCAAGTTGCTGTCCCAATAAAGAGGGCAGATGCAGCTTTATCAATTTTCAGCGGATGTTCCAACGCAATAGCGGTGTATCCAAGCACAAAAATGACGACCATCAAAATAAACATAGTGCTGTGTTTTTAAGAATTATCCGGCAAAATTATAAGAAAAATGAACATAATACATATAAACAGAATATTTTTTAAATGATCAATATATAAAAGACGCTATATATAAGAATTTAATAATACTTCTTCCTAAAAAGGGTATCCTATTCCGAAATTAAAATTTGTATTACTAAGAAAACCATCAAATCCAACCCATCGCTCTCCTTCTGGTTTTGAGGGGTTACGCAAAGGGAATCCCCCATCGAGACGGAGTATAAAGAAATCGAAATCGAGTCGCAATCCAAATCCAGCTCCTATAGCTATTTGCTTGTAAAAAGTATTGGGTTGAAACTCACCATTAGTAAAATCGTTACTGGGGTTACGCAACCATACATTTCCTGCATCTACAAAAAAAGCACCCTTAAACCAACTTACAATAGGGAAACGATATTCTAAATTTAAAACCAGAGAAATATCACCAGTTTTGTCATAATATAGTGAATCGGTATACGACCCTGGCCCTAAAGAGCGATATTTCCAGGCACGTATTTCATTGCTGCCTCCTGCCGAATAACTTTTTTCAAAAGGAAGAATAGTACTATTACCGTATGGAAGTCCTAACCCCAAAAAGGATCGAAATGCAAGAGTGTTTTGATCATTAAAACGATAGTAATACCTTAAATCAAAATCTGCTTTCAAATACTGGGCATAATTAATTCCCAAAACCCTGTATATCGCACTGTCGCGAGCATCATTAAATCCATTCCCCACCCAAAACATAAAACCGGCCTGTTCAATTCGGATATTTCGAAAAGAATAGAATTTTTTTCGGGTATTATTTTGATTATTGAATTGAATCAATGCCCCAATACCTGGAATAAAGTGATCTTCATAACTATATCGGATGGTTCTTGAAAATTGCTCAATGCGAGCAGCAAACAAAGAATCAGGTTTTATACGAACCAGATTTATAGGTAAATAAAACTCTAGGTTTCTATAGGTAGATTCACGCCATTGGTATGTAAGCTTAAAATGAGAAATATATCGCTCATAATCGGGTCGAAGCTGATAACTAAATCCCGACGAAAAACGAGTTACCGGGCGCGAATTCTGAGAGAAAGAACTTTGATTGAACGGAAGAAGAAATGCAGGAATAGTTAATTTCAATTCCGCATTAAATTCTAACGAGTTAAAGGGCAAAGCATTAATTACATTCTCTTCATTCCCTTCACTACTATATGACGACTTCTGCAATTCTAATCCACCCCCTAAATTAAAATCGAGAATCTCTGCCCCATGAAATAGATTTCGATTTTTAAACACCAGATTACCAGCAGTACCAAGATTCCCACTTGAATGAGTACCTTCAACCTCAAAACTTGTCGAATTAACGGGTAGCCGACTCAATTCTATATAGGCGTCCATATATTCCATTGGCCCATTATAATCAGTAATTGAATCCGGCTTAAAACGAACATTGATATATTTGAAATTATTAAGATTGCCCATCTCATTTTGTGTTTTTTGGGCATCATCGATATCAAAAAAATGTTTGCTTTTAATAAATATTTTTCTAGAGATCGTTTTGGGTTTAATCTTCAAAGGAAATCGATGAACAAAATAAATAGAATCGACATTTCCGCCCGATCGTTGTTTAATATATAATGTAGTGTCAAACCCTGAAACATACTTATTATTAATATCAAAATCAGGGAAAACATATATTTTTCTTATCATATATCGCTTATGGTTATAAAAAACCAGAGAATCGCCTTTCTCGTCATTCAAGGAATATGAAGGACGATTAATAAGAAGCTTAACATCCATTTTGTGGTCACCTATAGTAGTATCAATCTCATATCGAATATATGCTTTTGAAAAATGATAATATCCATTCTTTTTCAAGAGATCATTAATCCTAACCCTTTCATTATCAAATACTTCTTCATTATAAATCATACCCTCTTTCAATAGTGCCTCGCTTCGGCTACCATTTAAAAGATTGAGTAAACCTGCATCTGAACTCAGATATTCAATGTTATTAATGCAATATGGATCGCCACTTTCTATATTATAAACAACAGTTGCCTGCGACTTATTTTTACCTTTATAATCTGTACTATCAGAAACTTTTGCATCAAAATAGCCATTTGCCTTGCAATATAAACGCATTTGCTCGGTGCTACGAGTGGTTTTATTGGTATCTAAATATATTGGAGCTTCCCCAACGGTATTCATTAGCCAGTTTCTAAAACCACCGTTGATTTTTCGACTACGTTTTTCAAGATCTTCTTTATACTCGGGATTTTTTCTTTTTTTTCGATCAAGCTTCTTTTTCCAATTATCAGTACGTTTCTGTGTTCTATCCTTCATATGATACCCTAAATTATACATAGAGGTATGGAAGCGCATTATATACAATATGCGACGATTCTCCTGTTGACGTATCAGATCTTTAAGATCCCAATAATAGAGTGTATCATTATCTGACTGCAGTTTCACTTTAGTAAGAAAGACCTTATCTGGATACGATCGTTCTGTGCGACAACTCATTGCGAGCCATAGCATAGCCAAAAGCACCGAATACAGATAAGTTTTACTCATGACGCAATGATTCAATCGGATCGAGTCGGGAAGCACGAATAGCAGGGAGCAATCCAGATAGAACACCAACAATCAGCGTAAGCATGAATCCAAGAATTATCCAGCCCCATGGAATGATAAAACTCGATTTTAATACAACGCTTAATATATTTCCTGCGAGCACTCCCAAAATGATTCCAAGAAAACCTCCCAATTGACCAATTAAAATACTTTCTATTAAAAACTGATTTCTTATTGCAATATTGTTTGCCCCAAGAGCTTTTCGCACACCAATTTCTCTAGTTCGCTCACTAACACTCACCAACATTATATTCATTAGCCCAATGGAAGCTCCAAGCAAGGTGATAAGTCCGATTAATGTAGCAGCAAGCGTGATATACCGGATATTATCGAGAAGAATAGTAACCAAAGAATTACTTTGTCTGATATCAAAATTATTTTCCTGTGTCAACTCTAATTTGCGAACACTACGCATTAGACCAGTTGCCTCACTTATTGCAGCATCCATGAATTTCGCCTCAGATGGCATAATATTGATATCGAAGGAGATACTCATCTGTCCAAAAAATCGTCGCAGGCAGGTCACGGGCACAATGCACGAATTACCACTAGAAAAACCAAAACTTGAGCCCTGACTTTCTAACACACCAATAATTCTGAATTTTTGAGGGCCAATGTTTATTTGCTCTCCTACAGGATTCTTACCCCCTGGAAAAAGCTTATCCTTTACATCGGCACCAATGATGCAAACAGAACGACCAAGAGAGACATCCTGAACAGAGAAATTACGTCCCAAACTAATGTTTTGGCCAGAAGTATTAAGATAATAATCATCACCACCAATAACTGAAATATTGGGATTGGTTTTCTCCTGTCGATATTTTAATGTAGCCGTACCAGTCGCTTGTGTAAAAATTGAAACTTGAGCAGGAAATTCGTATCGCTGCTGAAATTCGCTTGCATCATCCCAAGAGATGGGATCAAACTCCACTTTTTTACCGGGACCTCCACCATTTCGTTGCATGCGAAATTCAGAAATAGTGAATGTATTACTTCCCATTCTGGTAAAATTGGAACTTAAAGAATATTTTATAGACTCAATTGCAGTAAGAATACTTATTAAGGCCATTATTCCAAAAGCAATAATTAACACCGTTAGAACCGTTCGCAGAAGGTGACTGCGTATAGATCTCCAGGCAATACTTAAACTTTCGGAAATAACATTAAAATTCATATTCACTCAAAACTAATCGGCATCCTTAGAACCATAAGCAAGATCTCCCGCATCGCCAAGACCCGGAACGATATAGGCTTGTGCAGTCAGCTCCTCATCAATGGCTGCTGCCCAAATTTCGACTTTAGAGCCATGAAGATTTTTCCTAACATATTCAATACCCTGAGTACTGGCTATTATTGTTCCTATCATTATTCTCTCGGGCTTTCCATATTCTATTAAAGCCTTTGCTGATAACACAAGTGAAGATCCTGTTGCCAACATTGGATCAACAATAATCAGTGTCTTTCCCGTCAAATCCGGGCAGCTAACATATTCCACCTTGATGGAAAATCGACCATCTTTATGATGTTTTCTATAAGCAGAAATGAAGGCTGAATCAGCTTTATCGAAATAATTAAGGAACCCCTGATGAAAAGGCAATCCAGCTCTTAATATCGTAGCTATAATAGGCTGCGATTTAATCTCTGGTACCTCAACCGTTCCTAATGGAGTGGTTACCTCACGATTTTCAAATTCAATCTTTTTGCTCATTTCGTAGGCGATAATCTCACCCAATCGTTCCATATTTCTGCGAAAACGCATTCGATCGGATTGAATATTCACATCACGAATTTCGCTAACAAACTGATTTACAATAGACTGTTGTTTCCCTAAGTGATAAATCATAGAATTGCAATTGTTGGATAAATGTACGCAAATTTTGCAAAACGAAATAAGAATTATTCATT
>JAFGWG010000161.1 GCA_016937255.1 Bacteroidales bacterium | reverse complement strand
TTTGCGTGTGATTCTCTGTCCGCATACGGACAAGAGAATGAGCGGAAAACCGCTGCTGGCATACCACTGCGACCGCTTTTAAATTTAAACATTGTTACCGCCTGGTGTTGATTTTTTCTGTCATTATTTTTGTCAATTTGCTACAATTGCACAGTCTGCCATGCGTTGGGGTAGGCAAGCTCTTTGGCTGGTTTTGGTCGTGTAATGGCATTTTGTGCGACCAGCCAATGTGCTTGACTACGAAGCGTTGGTAATTATTCTTTCTTTTTACTTTTAATCTCCTGCTCCAACTTTTTTAAATCCTCCAAATCTTCATTGTCAGCCTGAAGTGCCTCAAATTCCTTTCTCCTTCTGTCAAAGCTTATGTAAATCTCGTTTACTTGCTTTTCCATTTGAGCTTTACTTATCGAACCTGCGTGCGTCAATATTTTTTTGTCCTGAAAATCAAGGATTCTGTCAACATTCTCACGCCAAAAGTCAATTGTAATATCCATTCGGTTTTTAGCTCTCAGCTCTGCGCTTTCAAGGAAAATAACTACTAATCGGTTTAGCGTATCTATCTCGTCGTGAGTTAGGTAATTTTTTGCAATGGATATATCTTGTTTCCTAACTATAGAACCTTTCCACGAAGTTAAATTCATATTCGGTTTCTCAGGGTTTGCCCGTGAAACAATTAATTCAGCAGCTGTTTGTCCAGTAACTGCATAATGAAGTTTATTTTGCGTTTCAGCAAAAAACATTTGAGTTGGCTTGTCATCTGCGTCATAATCGCTGCTTAGTGCAAACAAGTCTTTTATTTTTTGGTAAAAACGTTTTTCCGATGCTCGAATATCCCGTATCCGTTCCAATAATTCATCGAAATAGTCAGGTCTGCCATCTGGATTTTTCAAACGCTCATCATCCATTACAAACCCTTTTACCATATATTCTTTTAGATTTTTATTTGCCCAAATCCTGAACTGTGTACCTCGTTTACTACGAACCCGAAAACCGATTGCCAAAATCATATCGAGTGAGTAGAAAGTAACGTTATATTCTTTACCATCGGCGGCAGTTGTTAAGTAATCCTTAATAACTGAATACTGCTCTAACTCTCCTTCTTTCAGTATGTTTGATATATGCATGCTGATATTGGGAACAGAGGTGGTAAAAAGTTCTGCAAGCTGATTTTGGTTCATCCAAATATTGCCGTCTTTGGCATATAAAGCAACCGATGCTTTGCCATCGGCAGTTTTATAAATGATTATATTTTGTTTGTTTTTATCCATTTGTTCGTTTCAATATCAAGCAATAAAAATAGTCATTTCCACTGAGCGTTGGAAACGAAACAGCTCTTTTGCAATTTTAGGTTTGTGTTGGCTTGTGTGAATTGCAAATGTGCTGTTTGAGCGGGGGCTTTCATTTTAATTTTTTAAATTTCAAATTGTCTGAAATGCTGTCGTTTTCACTTGGCGGTAACGGCTCGAATATGCGTAGTGCGGGATTTCAAAGCACTTCACTATCAAACCGCTACGTTGCTTATAAAATGCTTTAATGCTCAAATTTAGTAAATCGCCCCGCATTACGTATATTTATTGTTGAACTAAACCTCACTGGGTTCGGTGGTTTATGAAGTCAGCGAATACCAGTATCTTTGAGGTTTATATTTATTTAAAATTTACATTATGACAAATTTAAAAAAAGATTCGAACAGGAAGCCACGCTTCGTAATTTAAGTGACCGTACTTTTAAAAGTTACTGTTGGTTTATCAATGCTTACCAGCGTTTTTTGGGTTTTGATCCTGAGCAATCAGGCATTGAAGAGCTCCGCAGTTATTTTCAAACCATACTTCGACAATTGCTCAGCAACCATGCTTACCGACGGGAACCACAAACCCGGCAGCGTTAAGATGGGCTACTATGCCCTCAAGTTTCTCTTCACAAACATCTACCACAAAGAATGGGCAAAGGAACACCTTCCAACGCCTAAAGTAGCCAAAACACTTCCCCTTGTCCTTGCGAAAGATGAAGTTGCCGATGTTCTGAAAGTAATCCGAAACTTTAAACACCGCACTATTATCATGTTAATTTATTCAACCGGTGCCAGGGTGTCGGAATGTGTCAACATCAAGCTGACCGATATCGACAGTAAACGGGCACAGGTAAACATTCAACATGGAAAAGGCCTAAAGCAACGTAAAGTGCCGCTTTCGCCGGTATTGCTTAAAACTTTACGACGATATTTTAAAGAATACAAACCGCAGGATTATCTTTTTGAAGGAGCCAAAGGGAAAGGTTCTCACCTTGGTATTACAGCTGTTCGGGAAATTTGTGCCAAAGCCCGTTTTCGTACTCCACAGATTAAAAAGGCCTATACCCCGCACACTTTCCGTCATTCATTTGCCACCCATCATCTGGAAGAGGGAACCAACCTATTGGTTATTCAGCGCCTGTTGGGACACACCTGTTTGAACAACACACTCAAGTACCTGCATGTACAGCAGTTAAAACTCGATAAGGTGATTAATCCACTGGATACTTTAGAGGGATTGGAGGAGATATGCAAAATCAAATAAGTATTGGTGATATCCTTGACCAACATGGCGATCGCTACATCAATGAAAATCGCATTAGCGGTCAACAAAAAGGATTGATTCATTTATTATCGGCTTGCCGCACAAACGGTCTTGGAAGTCATTTTGAAAGATGTGACCATTGTTCCTACACCGGAAAATCGTATGATTCGTGCCGTAACCGACATTGTCCTGCCTGTCAGCAAAAGGATAAACTTGAGTGGCTCTATAAACGCATGAAAGAACTGATTCCGGTGGGTTACTACCATTTGGTATTTACACTTCCGCACGAACTAAACCCGATGTGTTTACAAAACAAGAAGGTGATGTATGGATTGCTTTTTAAAGCAGCATCGCAGACCTTGATTGAGCTGTCTAAAGACCCGAAGCACCTTGGAGCCGATATTGGTTTAATCGTATCCACCCGACCAATTCCATCTATTCGACCTATCCATTTGTGTATAGCTTTGCCACAAAAACATTATGGATAAAGAC
>JAFGWG010000160.1 GCA_016937255.1 Bacteroidales bacterium | reverse complement strand
GGAGTCGAGATGCGTCATTGATTTTTTGATCAAAAAGATGTCTTAGTTCTCCACTCCCTTTCGACTAGGAACAGGGCGGGCTACTCAGGGAGGATGAGTTTTTATACGTTTTTACTTGGAATCTGCGTTGATCCGTAAAAGCTAAACACGGCGTCAACCGAGACACGAAGAGGCGAGCTCACGCCTGTCCTGAGCTTGTCGACGGGAGCACATCTAAAAATAAATTGAACAGGCGAATAATCTGCGTTCAAAAAGATAATGATTTTTCGCTTCGCCAACGACACCCTGACCGGCTTATCGCCGGACGAGCGCGTGATGGCTTCGCTCATACCCTCTTCACCACCGCATCTTTCCGAAAAGCAAATGCACGACTATCTCGTTGGCGAATGCATAGAAAGCGGGAACGACGTAATTCCTTTTTCTCATAAATAGCTTGACCAAATTCAAACTGAGCGCCCATGGGAAGCGCTGAAAGCAAAACCTCATCTTCTTTTATTTCTCGTGCTCGAGGATCAATACTTGCTCTTGGCTTTTCAATTAAACCTTGTAAAGTTTTGCCAGATTCTTCAGAAAACTCATGCAAAGTCTTAATTTCTTCAAGATTTCGAACATAAATCTTCTTCCAGCCTAATCCGTGGGGTTTATCCCGACGCTTTGCTTTGAGAAAATGCTCAGCATGAGCAAGCTCGTGGCATAAAACAATGAGCATAATATCCGGCTCCAGATTTCGCGCCACAAAAATTTCATTGCGTTTCCATAAACTTTTTGAGCGAAACGATCCCAATTTGGTTTTCGAGCTACGCTGTAAGAAATAATTCACCTTGCACTGATCTGCTTTTCCGGCAAGAAATTGCAAAACCGACGTATTATAATATTGGGTGAATATTTCAGGAAGCTCGGGCATGAGGCAAAGATAAAGATTTACCCAAACAAATAATGATTCGTGTTTTCATCAAAAACATGGAATATTTTCAATGCATTTCCCTATTTTTACAACATGAAAAACATTTTTCTGATAGTTTTCTTTCTGGGTTTATACCACAACAACTTCGCCCAGATTACCATAAACTCTCCCAGCAAAACAGTGTCGTGTCACATCGATGAAGAAAACGCTACTTATACTGTCTTTTTCAAAGGCGATAGCATTCTATCCAACGGAAGATTTGGATTTGTGCTGGGCGACAATGATAGTCTCACCCATTTTTCAATCGAAAAGCACAAAAAAAACTACGGTAAACGAGACCTGGGAAATGGTCTGGGGTCCGCAAAACTCTGTTCAGAACAAATATTCAGAATGCATTCTGGAAATGAAAGATCAAAACTCGGGATTATTACTCAATGTTTTTCTGCGCTGCTATGACGATGGATTTGCCTTCAGGTATTATATGCCTGATCAAAACGGACCGGAAGAGATTATCATAGAATCTGAAGAAAGTCGGTTTACACTTTGCGGAGAATATGAGAGCTGGTGGATCTGGGCCGATTATAATACCTACGAAAAAACCTATATTCATTCAGGACTCGACAGCACGCATCACGTTGCAGCGCCCTTTACGCTACGCAAGGAAAACGGAACGCATATTTGCATACACGAGGCTGCTCTTGTCGATTATAGCAGCATGACTTTGCTTCAGGCTGAAGAAAATGATCATCGCTTCAAAGTAAATCTTGTTCCCGCGGCTGATGGCATGAAAGTGCGTACCCAAACCCCTTTTGAAAGTCCATGGAGGGTCTTTTTTCTATCTGATAATGCCGCTGATCTTGCTAATTCGATGCTTTTGTATAACCTAAACGAACCCTGCAAAATTGAAAATACAGATTGGATTAAACCAGTAAATTACATAGGAATTTGGTGGGAAATGCACCTTGGAATTTCAGACTGGGCAATGACCGACCGGCACGGTGCAAATACCGAAAACATGAAACGATATATCGATTTTGCCGCTGCACATGGAATTGATGCCGTTTTAGCCGAAGGATGGAATAAAGGCTGGGAAAATTGGGGCGAAAAAGATGCCTTTTCATTTACCGAGGCTTATCCCGACTTCAAACTGAAGGAACTGGCTGAATATGCAAATGAAAAAGGAGTGTATATCATCGGACATCATGAAACAGGGGGCGACATTGAGTCATACGAACGGCAGATTGATTCTGCATTTGCATTATATCAATCGCTGGGAATACATCATGTAAAAACCGGTTATGCAGGTCCATCTCCAAAAGGAGAGCACAAGCATGGACAGTATATGGTGAATCATTATAACCTTGTAATGGAAAAAGCTGCGGAATATGAGATTTCACTAGATGTTCATGAGCCAGTAATGTTTAGTGGACTTTGCAGAACATATCCGAATCTGATGTGTGGTGAAGGCGTTCGTGGCATGGAGTGGAATGCGTGGAGTGAAGGGAATATGCCGTCGCATACCTGCATAATGCCATTTACTCGTGGCATGGCCGGCCCGATTGATTATACACCCGGCATTTTCGATATTGACCTTTCTTATCATAAAGATGAGCGAGCAAAATGGAATTCTCTTGATCAAGGAAACACAGCCGTTCATGCAACTCTTGCCAACCAGGTCGCGCTTATGGTGGTTTTGTATAGTCCCATGCAAATGGCTGCCGATTTACCTGAAAATTACGAAGGGCATAAAGCTTTTTCATTTATCGAAAACCTGCCAACGACATGGGATGAAAGTATATATCTCGATGCAGAAATTGGCGAATATATTATTGTGGCTCGAAGAAGCGGAGCAACTTGGTATGTGGCAGCTATTACCAATGAGAAGAAGCGTTGGATTTCTATTCAAACAGATTTTCTGGAAGAAGGCAAAACATACAATTGCCGCATGCTGATGGATAAACCACTGTCGCACTATGAAGACAATCCTGAAGAATACATGATTTTGGACATGGATGCAGAAAAAGGGGATAATGTTGAGCTGAAACTTGCTCCCGGCGGCGGCGCCTTATTGATTTTGGAAGAGAAATAGCTCAGGCATCTCAGCGTTCATGTTTCACCTCCTTCAGAGTTGTATGCTCCTTTAGTTCTTGCCCCAGGACTGCGTCCCGGGTTATACTTTTCAACTCCTGACACATTGAAAATCTGCATTCCAACGTCCACCGATACAAAAATTAGCAATGCGGTGGGCTTGGAATCGTAGATTTTGGGGTTAGTAGATTGAACTCCTTCGGAGTTTCTACGCAGTCTTTTGGGTTCATACCTACGGCATGTAAAGTATTTGTTTCTTGGTTTGTATTTATGGGGGAATAGGAGACAAGGCATGCCTTGTCTTTACTGCTCCATTTTTTAACTCCTTCAGCAACACGCCAATAATTCTATATTATATTAGATGTTAATTCATTAAGAAGTTTTTAAAAATTTTCCGATAAATATACGGTCAACAAATAAATTAGAAACTCTTCTATTTTATTTTGTGTTTTCTCCTAAAAATACTCAATTGAAAAAAAACAAACAGGCAACTCCCGGGACTCCAATAAACCCTCATTTTCCCTAAAAGCAAGCGTTTATATTTTGAAGTTTTGAAATTGCCTGTGTT
>JAFGWG010000159.1 GCA_016937255.1 Bacteroidales bacterium | reverse complement strand
GGGAGCCGATATCCGTACAATGCCTTCAACGATTCCGTGACAGCCATTTTGCAGATTATGTACTGGCGGACGACGGCATGATGAAGGCTTAGTGTGCATCTATTCCCCACACCATAAGCATCAGGTGGTGATAGGTTTTTAAAATTTCGTCGAGGTATTCATTGCAGGCACGAACTGAACCGGGCAAAGAATAAACCTGAGTTTTATTGATGGTTCCGGCAATGCTTCTACTGAGTAAAGCCTGCGGTTTTTTCTCGCCGTATTTTACACGAATCATTTCCATGATGCCAGTTAATTCCTTATCTAGCATAGGCTGTACGGTTTCTGGAGTAATATCGCGCTCGCCTACTCCGGTGCCACCAGTGGTAATTATGGCGTCGAAATCAGAATTGACACTATGAGCTATTAAAGCTTCCAAAGCCTCTGGATCATCGGGAATTACTGTTCTTTCTATATGAAATTCACGTTGAGATAATGTAAAAAACACTTTGAGTTTTTCCTCAATAGCCGGACCACTTCGGTCTTCATATTCGCCACGAAAAGCACGATCACTAAGTGTAATTACATGCACTTTCTGAATTTTGGGTCTGTACTCAAGCGTATCGCCGGCTTTCATTTTTCCACCTTTAAGTACGCGAACAAAAATGCCTTCTTTAGGCATTACACAATTTCCAACTTCACGATAGATCGCACATGAATCGCCGTGACATTCCTTACCAATCTGTGTTACTTCCAGTTCGATATCTTTACTTATGAAGCGATCCAGCGGATGCGTTTCATATAGCAGAACGCCTTTAGTAGTAATATTTTCAGCAAATTCTCCAAAATTAATTTTACGACCGGCTTTATGCTCAAATTTCTCAACACTCTCTTGCCCAAGCATACTTACCATTCGGTGCCAGTTGCCTCTGTGGGCATCGCCATCAACACCTATTGAAGTTAACGAAATTTCCGGAACGGCTTCCTTTACGGTTCCTTTCTCTTTTGAAATATTTACCGCAAGAATTTCAATACTTTTATTGCTTTCGCTCATTATTTCTTTGTTTTTTCCAGTAATCCAATATCAGAAATACGCATAGTTTTATCTACTGCTTTACACATATCGTAAACCGTGAGTAAGGCTACATTCACAGCTGTAAGTGCTTCCATTTCAACACCGGTTTGCCCGGTACATTTTACCATTGCTTCCACATACACACCATCGTTTTGCAATTCCGCTTTCACTTTAACATCGGTGAGTAACAACGGATGACAAAGTGGTATCAGATCCGAGCATTTTTTAGCAGCTGAAATGCCTGCAAACTCAGAAATGCTAAGCACTTCGCCTTTTTTCATTGCATTTTCACGGATAAGTTCTACCGTTTCCGGCTGAAGATAGATTTTTCCTCCGGCACGAGCCATTCTGTGCTGTTGTGGCTTGTCACTTACATCAACCATACGGGCTTTTCCGTCTGCATCGCTATGTGATAATTTGTTCATGTTTGATATTTATTGTTGCAAAGTTAGTAAAATCGACTTTTGGTTGACGCACTCATGTCCTCCCTTGTGTCCATCTATTGTCGGACGATGAGAGGTCAACCCCGAATCTGTGTCATCAAAAAGCTTGTCAGTTCGAGCTGTTATCCTGAACGAAAACGAAAGACAAGAACCAGATAAGCTTTTTGGGTCAAAACAATGACGCTTCTCGCCCTTCGACAGGCTCAGGGTGACACTCGAAGTGACATTGTTTTGGGCTATCCGCCAATATTATAAAACTCATGTCCGATACTTGTGGTTCCACTTTTAGGTTTATTTTCTATTGCCTTTTTAAGAGCCTCTTCCCCACCCAATTCGCGAATGGAATATCCGATATCGCTGAATAAGCATGGAAAGAGTTTTCCGTCTGCAGAAAGCCTTAGACGATTACAAGTTCCACAATGGCCGCCTTCGCCGCCTTCCACAACTGAAAAACTGCCTTCACCCAAGCTCATTTGATGAATAAAACGCACCTGAAAACCACGCTCTTCAGCAAAAGCTTTCACCGCCAAAGCATCTTCCTCCTGCGAATTTTCTTTGATTACACAATTGAGTTTAATCGGAAGCAACCCCACTTTTTCCGCAGCATCAATTCCATTAAGCACATCTTCAAGTTTTCCAAGGCGTGTAATTTCGTGAAATCGCTTAGGATCCATGGAATCCAAACTAATATTTACACGGTTCAATCCGACATTTTTCAGGTCATCAGCAAATTTTGGCAGGAAAGCTCCGTTGGTGGTCATTGAAAGATCTTTAATTCCATCAATATCAGCCAACATTTTCACCAATGATACAATACCTTTCCGCACCAGTGGTTCGCCACCTGTAATACGCACTTTATCAATCCCTTTTGAGACTGCCAAACGAGTAAACTCCACAATCTCATCAAATGATAAAACATCGTTATGCGACATCATGGGCACACCTTCGGCAGGCATGCAGTATGTGCAGCGAAAATTGCACCGGTCGGTAACCGAAATGCGGAGGTAATTTATTTTACGTTTAAAAGAATCGTACATCGGTTAAAGTTCCCTTCTTAATTTCCATCACACCTATATCCATTGCTATTGCTCCTTCAGCATCGTTGAGTGAATTTATATGCGCAGAGCCATGATACTCTATGGGCACAATCTCACCTTTTTCATTCAGCTTCACCGGGTAGAATGACTTACGTTTGGCTTTTTTTCGTGTAAAATCGGCACCACAAACACATTTTACAATGCGATCCGGCATTTCGATATTATTCATCCGAGCCATGAGCATTTTTCCGAGCAATTCAAACTGAACAAAAGATGAAACCGGATTTCCGGGCAATCCAAAAACAAATTTCCCTTTTCCTGCAGCAAGTGTAGTAGGTCTTCCGGGCTGAACAGCAATGCTGTCGAAAAGGATCTCCAGCCCCAGTTCCTTCATTATCACCGGAACATAATCGTAATCGCCAGAGCTTACACCGCCGCTCAAGAAAACAATATCGCTATTTTCTATGGCTTTGCTGAGCTTTTCGCGGGTATCATCCATGGTATCGAGCACAATTCCCATATACTCGGCATCTGCACCTGCTCTTTTCACCTGAGTAAGCAATTGCCAGGAATTTGAATTGCGAATCTGCGACGATCCCGGTTTTACCTGAGGCTCCACCAATTCATCGCCAGTACTAAGTATCGCAGCCTTTACTTTGCTGAACACTTTTATTTTTGTAGCACCCACAGCAGCCATTACGGCAATATGCTGAGATTTAATCAGTGTATTTGCCGGTAAAACGACATCATTTTTTGCAATATCTTCTGCTAAAAAGCATATATTTCCTGATTTTGAAGTCCCAGTATATTGAATATATGAATCTGCCAACTCCTCGCAATCTTCAACCATAAGTACCATATCTGCACCTTTTGGGACAGGGGCGCCAGTCATTACTTTTGAGCATTCGCCTTCACCAATTTCTTTCTGAGGCATTTGTCCGGCAGGAACATGCTCAATCACTTTCAGAGGTTTAGAAATATCTGATTTTCTGCAGGCGAAGCCATCCACAGCGGTTTTATCAAAGGGAGGCATATTCATATCGGAACGAATATCTTCTGCCAACACACGATTCATGGAGTCCATAAAATCAATTTCCTCTGCTTCCTTCACCTTCACAGGTGTTTCCAAGATTATTCGCCTTGCTTCTTCAAAACTAATCATAATGCAAAATTAGCATGAATTGTGGAGATGGGCAAGTTTTTGCATAACGTAACAAAATATCAATGATGTAATTTTCTCAATTTTCAGATTCTGCAGTTTTTTGTCACGAAATTTGCAATGGTTAAGCAGTATCAACGTTTCCAAACCCACCTTCGGCGGATGTTGGAAAGTTGAGGTTGGTCTGCAGCAAATTTACGCGCCAAAAGTGATAAAATTGACACAATAGTCCCGCATTTGCTTCGTGATAATTGTGACGGTTCCACGTCCACATGCGACTTTTATCCATCGGACGATGGAATGTCACAAGAATATTATTATTCGAATCCTTCGTAGTCAAGATGACTAAAAATAAATAATGTAAGAAATGGTTTTGAATTCTTACATTTGTTATGTGGGCGTAACCAATAATTTTAAGCATGAAAACATGGAATCCATGATAAAAATGCATCATTAAGACTAAATTTGAAAAACTGCATTATGAAAATCATTCTTACAATTATTATCGCATGTGCTCTGTCAGTTTCATCAATTGCACAAGACTTAGACCGTCAATTTGAAGTTAAAATTGGACAGTGTTCTTCAATTAATTCGGGGAATTATACCTGTAATTCATATTTAGAATTGGCGAATTATATTCAAACTTTTGATCAGACAAAAGCAATAGAGATTCTTAAGAATTTTGCGAAAACAGGTAAATATGAAGACCAAATAGTCATTTTAACTAAAATGTTGTTTCAAGCAAAGGAAGATTCAGTCTTAAGAAGACCAATGATTGGAGCTGCTGGTTTTGCAGGCAACACCGATTACGAAGATTGGCCAATGGAGCCGATAGAGATCATTAATGATATTCCATTTTTAATCACTAGTGGTTACGCCCTTGGTGGTCATCCTGAACCTTCAATAATGTATTTGGAATATTGCATTGAAAATGGGGAGTGGACAAATAATAACTATAGTGTAAAAAACATTAAAGAATTGAAATATGGGTTGAAACTTTTATTTTCTAGCAAAAAATGGAATACAGAATTAACATCATACAATATTGCATTTTTTGAAAAACAGATAAGTATAATGCCTAATCCTTCTGAACCTAATCTTTTATATTGCAATGGAGATCTCTGTTCTATTCAGGTCGGGAGCACTCTACTCGAAGGTCCAAATCCTGATTATTTTTACATAAAAGTTGAAATAAAAAACACTTCGGATAATATTATTGGGATAGATTTGAGCGATAAGTGGAAGATTATTTACCCAAACCAATGGGGAAATTTAGAAGTTCCTGAAAGAAATATAATTGATGAAATGCGTATTGTCCCAGATAAGCTTGATGAATTAAAGATGGACAAATTAATTGCAGATTTCAAGAATGGGAAACTAGAATTTATAGATCCCCACGAAACATTCATATATTACACAGAATTCAATGCTAACGGGAAAGATGCCATTGATAAAGAGTCGGAGATTGGTAATTTCATGTATTTATCATTAGATGGTCAGCTATTCTTAACGGATGGAAGTAAATGCGAAAGAATAAGCTTTATAGAAGATACACAGTGGATTGGAAATTCCATTATAGCCAAGCCATTGAAATGGGAAAAAATTGTAAATGAAGATCTTATTATTGATAGAGATTGAGAATAACTTTATTAAAGAAAAATCTTCCAGCAATAAAAAGCTGTTTATCAAGACATCAATACAAAACCAGCCACCTCATTAGAAGCAGCGGGTTTATTTGCTTGTTAAATGAAAATATTAAATGGCTGATGCTGAGAGGTCAACATTAAACCTGTGTTCATCGCTACCAGTGACGCTTGCGTCACGTGGTGCATAATTTGAAGTACGAACCTATGTAATCTGGCCAATCTGTGTAATCTGCGTTCCCTAAAAAATGTAATGGTTGACGAACTCTTGTCCGACCACATGTCCAGAATATGTCGGACGAAGACTTGTCAACCCTAATCTTTAGTTGACGCTCTCAGAACCTCCTATTCTCGGATGCTGAGAGGTCAACTTAATCCATATACGGATATTTATAATCCTCAGCGGGAATAAAGGTTTCTTTAATCGTACGAGGAGTTGACCAGCGAATAAGGTTAAGATTTCCACCAGCTTTATCGTTGGTTCCAGATTTACGTGCCCCACCAAAAGGCTGTAGTCCGACCATAGCTCCGGTAGGTTTGTCATTATAATAAAAGTTTCCGGCTGCATAGCGCAATGTGCGACATGCTTCTACAATGATATCTCTCTCGCGGGCAAAAACTGCTCCCGTTAATGCATAAGGCGAGGTTTCATCAACAGTTTTAAGTATTCCTTGCCATTCCTCATCTTTGTATACATACACCGTAAGAACAGGTCCAAAAATTTCCTCTTCCATGGTTTTGAAATGTGGATCTTTTGCTTGGATTATTGTAGGCTGAACGAAATATCCTTTAGAATCATCTCCTTCACCTCCGGCAATGATTTCAGCATCGGGAGATTCTTTTGCATAATTGATATAAGACATTATATTATCGAATGAAGATTTATCGATAACAGCATTGGCGAAATTATTTACATCCTTAACATCTCCCATTTTGATGTCTGCAAGCATATTTACTGATAGCTTTTTCACTTCATTCCAAAGTGATTCAGGAATATAGGCTCTTGAAGCAGCTGAACATTTTTGACCCTGATACTCGAAAGCTCCACGAACCATAGCAGTAGCCACCTGTGTTGGATCAGCAGAATTATGAACTAAGATAAAATCTTTTCCACCGGTTTCCCCAACCAGTTTTGGATATGATTTATAAAGATCGAGATTCTGAGCAGACATTTTCCACATCTGATTGAAAGTGGTCGTACTTCCTGTGAAGTGAATTCCACCCAAATTTGGGTCTGACAGCACAATTTTTCCAATTAGACTTCCCTGCCCCGGAATAAAATTGATAACACCGTCGGGGAGACCAGCTTCGCGATAGATTTTCATAAGCAGATAATTGGAAAGCAGAGCTGTAGTAGCCGGTTTCCACACCACAACATTCCCCATCAGTACAGGAGAAACTGCAAGATTCATAGCAATAGCTGTAAAGTTGAAAGGAGTAACAGCAAAAACAAAACCTTCCAGTGGACGATATTCTACACGATTTAAAGCTGAAGTATCAGATTTCGGCTGATCATCGTAGAGTTGAGTAACATAATATGAATTGAAACGAAGATAATCTACCGTTTCGCATACAGCATCAATTTCAGATTGATGAAGGTTTTTTCCTTGCCCCAACATCGTTGCAGCATTGATGGCATAACGATATTTCTTAGAAATGAGTTCGGCAGCTTTAAGAAAGATAGATATGCGTTCGATCCACGACATTTCTACCCATTTTTTATGCGCCTCCATAGCAGCATCAATGGCCATTTGCACTTCTTCCGGACCTGCTTTATGGTAAGTAGCCAGTACTTTCTGATGATCGTGCGGACTGGTTACTGTTCCGGTATTTCCGGTTTTAATTTCTTTACCGCCAATAATCAAAGGAATTTCCATTTCACCTTCTGACATGGCTTTGAGTTCTGCCATCATTTTGTCATACTCCTCTGATCCAGGCATATACTCGAAGACCGGCTCGTTTTGAGGTTCTCTGAGATTAAAAATTGCATTGTTCATATCTGTAGTTTTTTCTGTTTGAATTAATACCTAAAATTACTCATAATAGTATTGTTAAATCCGCAATACTGCTAAATGTCATTGATTTAGTAGATGATTTTCGTCAATACCGTTATGCATTTTATTGCATTTCGATTACAAAAGTAAAATTATTTTTGAAAACAGCTAATAGAATTCAAAAAATCAGTTGGATTTCCCTTTCAGGGTTCTCTTAAAACACACAATATACTCCTCAAAAGCACTTTCAACACTGACGATCAAATTATCGTATGCAGCCATGAGTTTTTCACCTTCAGGACTTAAAACGGTTTTCCCACCATTTATGCCACCTCTAATTTTGTTAAGAATACAGATACCGAGACTGCTTTCACAGCTTTTAACCATATCCCAGGCTTTACGATAGCTAATTTTCATACTAGTAGCAGCGGCACTAATTGATCCATCTATATCAATATGCTTCAACAATGTCCACATTTCCGGAGTAATTATATCACCATGCTCTTTATCTATCAGCGAGAAAGAGTAATCAACATAGATATTGTCGTATTTTTTTTTCTTTTCCATTAAAGATATTGACAACGATATGCGCAGGTTTCTTCAATAATTAATTTGAACGATGCATCTTTTTCTACACGAAATGAATCGAACGGCTTAACTACTTTAAACTCATTTTCACCGGGCAGCTGAACTTTCATTTCTCCACTAACAACAGTCATAATTTCTATTGTGGCGGTACCGAATTCATATTCTCCGGCTTCCATTACACCAATGGTAAATTTACCTTCTTTATTATCGGCACCCATAGATTTCACCATGCCTTCATAGTATTCATTAACCTGTATCATAGTACTTTGTTTTATGTTTTTGGAATAACAAAGCTATGAAATTATTAATGACAAGAGCAAAAAATATTGAAATCCGCTGTGTATTTCGACATAAATTCTATACTTTTTGAAAAAAAATCTTTGATTAATAAAGAAATGATTAATTTTGCAGTGGGTAAGTCCTGTGCAATCAGCTCCCGTGAACTCCCCCAGGTCTGGAAGGAAGCAAGGGTAATCGGTCGTAGCGATGTGACGCAGGTAACTTACCCTTTTTCATGCAAAATACAGTCATGCTACTACATATACATCCGGATAATCCACAAGAAAGAAACATTAAAAGTGCAGTAGAGGCACTTGAGAAAGGGGGTATTATTATTTTCCCTACTGATACTGTATATGCTCTTGGATGTAGCATATTTGATCATAAAGCTGTTTCGCGTATTGCCCGGTTAAAGGGAATTAAACCAGAAAAAGCCAAGTTTTCAATATTAGTAAATAGCCTGAGCCACATTAGCGAATATGCAAAACCAATTGACAATCACCTTTTTCGATTAATGAAAAGTGTATTACCGGGTCCTTACACCTTTATTCTCAAGGCCAGCAGCAATGTTCCTAAAATATTTGAAAGTCGAAAAAAAACCATTGGTATTCGTTATCCTGATAATAAAATAGTAGAAGAAATCATTCAACTTTTAGGTCATCCATTGGTATCTACTTCACTTCACAGTGACGATGATGATTATCTAGAATATGTTGTGAACCCCGAATTAATTTATGAAAAATACGAGAAACATGTTGACATTGTAATCAATGGTGGTCCCGGAGGAATTGAGGCATCAACAGTAATTAACTGCACAGAAGATGAATTAGAGATCATTCGTGAAGGAAAAGGTCCTATAGACTTCATAACATAGTTCCAAAAACAAAAGCAGTTCGCACTAGGTACGAACTGCTTCATTTGTGATTATGAGAGGAGGGGGGTTTTAGAAGAAACTTTTATTGAAAGATTTATTTTGATATCTGAAAGGACTTGGGTTGATATAGCGCAAGAAAATTTCAGTACCACCTTTACTATCAGAAGCTACATTTAAGCCTGATGTATTCACATCATATCCAATACCAATTGCAAAGTTTGATATTTCTAGCATAAGCTGAGGAATAATTGCATCTCCTACGCGATAAGATGCACCAATGGTAAGTGCCGATTCTTTCATAAATCCAGTGTAATGAGATTGTTCGGTAAGCATAAAGCGAAGCCCCATACCGGCAACAATCTCACGAGTTGGTCCCTGATTGGCGAACATACCTTGAGCCACAATAGCTGTATTGCTACTAAATATCCCAAATTGACCACGAGCGTGAACGATGTATTTAGCAAATAGCTTTTCGGTATCAATATTACCAAAAGTTAGTTTTGGCTGATTTAAGTGATATGCAGCTCCTCCGAGATTAAATTTTATACCGTCGTTACTTGCCATACTTGTTTCTTCAGTAGCATAGCTATACATAAGACCGGCAGAAAAGTCACCATAAGAAAAGTCTTCGAACGTACTGGTTTCGCCACTGGAAACTGTTTGATCAAAGCCACCTGTACCATCGTATTGATTATCCCAATAGAGAGCAGCATTATTCATGCTACGCTGACAAAAACCGCCACTAATACCAGCACTCAGAGTACTTGAGTATCCAAGAACAACGTGATATGCAATTGCAAAATCCAGTTTAAAAGTCTTAAACTCGCTAGTACCAGCTTCATCATTCAGAAACTGCAAACCTGCTGAAAGATATCCTGATTCAGCTTCCTTTTTAAACAATCCAGCGTCGTAAGAACCACTATATGTGCGAAACGGATCTGAAATGCTTTGCCATTGATTTTTGTAATTAACAATCATTCTATGATCACCGGGAAAGGCACCGGTTAATGCAGGGTTAATATTCAATGGATTCTCATTAAACATAGAAAAGTGAAAATCCTGAGAGAAGCCTGCCTTGGCAAGCATAAAAACTGCAACTAAAAGAAAAAATCTTTTCATATTATTTTGTTTTAATTATTTCACAAGAGTGATATCACCTTTTTCAATTTTTTCGGAGCCATCGGTGAATATGGCATGCATATAATAAACGAATACTCCGGGATCGAGTTCCTTTCCTCTGAAAGTTCCATCCCAACCAATATTCAAACTTTGAGTTTCAAAAACTTTTTCGCCCCAGCGATCGTAAATAATGAAATTCAATTGAGCGACATCCTTACCACGCACAAACAGCATATCATTTTCGCCATCGCCATTCGGGCTGAATGCATTGGGAACTACTGCATGGGGATCGGTACCATCGCAATCATCGAGTGATTCATCAACCACATAAGAGTCACGTACTTCACAACCATAGACATCGGTAACCGTAACGCTGTAAGTTCCATCTCCAAGGCTGCTCAAATCTTGTGTACCCGCACCATTTGACCAATAATACGTAAACGGATTATTACCATATGAAACTGAAAGATCGATCGATGCATCTAAGGCGGTATTACAAGATTCTATAGTCACAATAGCATCGAGTTCCTGAGAACGATATACTTCAATAACAGTAGTAGCGGTATCACCACAAGCTCCTGAAATTGAGTATGTAATCGTATGTGTTCCAATTCCGGCTGTATTTGGATTGAAAGTTCCTGCACTGGTAGAAGTAATTCCGCTTCCGCTCCATGTTCCACCTGGAGTTGCGGCCAACAAGGTAAACACTGAATCTTGATCGCAATAAGGGCCAGCGGCTGTGATACTTGCATCAGCCTGTGTATAAACCAAAATACTAATCGTATCTGCATCTCCACAAGCACCACTTATGGTATAAACAATGTCATGAGTTCCATTTCCTGCAATTGAAGGATCAAACTCTCCAGTGACAGGATCGACACCCGTGCCGCTCCATGTTCCTCCGGCATCCACTGCAGACAAAAATTCTGAAGCATCTGAAATGCAATAAGGGCCAGCTGGTGTAATAGTAGCATCAGCAGCCTGTGTAACAATAATATCAATAGTATCAGCATCAGAGCAAGTTCCGCTAATAGTATAAATAATCTCTTGTGTTCCGGCTCCTGCAATTGAAGGATCGAAAACTCCACTTGAGTTAACGCCGCTTCCTGACCAAACGCCACCAGTATCAGCGACAACAAGTGTTACCGCTGGGTCATTAGAACAAAACGGACCCACAGGTGTAATTGTCGCATCTGGCATAGCTTCCACAATAACATCAATGGTATCAGCAGAACCGCAAGATCCAGAGATGGTATAAATAATTTCATGAGTTCCAGGACCGGCAGTATTTGGATCAAAATTTCCGCCTACGCTTACTCCAGTTCCGCTCCATGTACCTCCGCCAGTAGCCGCTGAAAGAGCAACCGATACATCGGTCTCGCAAAAAGGGCCAGCGGGTGTAATGGTTGCATTAGCCAGAGCCACAACATCAATATCTAGCGAGTCAATAGCACCACAGGAGCCTGAAATCGTATAATAAATGGTATGAGTTCCTACTCCAGCAGCAGAAGGATCAAATACTCCGCCACTGCTTACGCCAGTTCCGCTCCATGTACCACCAGATGTAGCTGCAGTAAGTGAAGTTGAACCATCGGAAATGCAGAATGGTCCAGCAGCAGTAATGGTCGCATCTGGAGGCAGACTTGACAATCTGGTTATTAATCCTGAGCCATCACCAACTGTAGAGTGAACAGTATTTTGATATGAAGAAGGAGTGGGTTGAACCCATGGCGGGTCAGTAGCTGCAACATTAAATTCCTGCCAATTGCTTACCATATAGATGGCATATCCGCAAGCATCATCAGTTATTGCAGCATCGCCAAGCATATTGCGGTCGGTTGCTCCAGCATAATAAGTTGACCAATCTAATGATAAAGTTGATGAAAACTCTGCAACATACACACCCATATAAACACTTAAAGTGGCGTTATAATCTCCGGTTCTTGGAACCAACGGGAAAGTACCCGGCACGCCACCACCCTCAGTGGCAATTACAATAAGTTTATCATCAGATGTAACACCAACATATGAACTCATATTCATTCCAAAACCAAGACCATAGGTTCCGAAATATGTACACCAGTTAAGAACTCCACCTGTAGAAAATCGAGCAAGAAACGGATTAAAGTTTGAGCTGCTTGCTGTAAATGTACCATCATAATACGCTCCCCCACCGGGGTTGAGCACAGGGAGGTCGGTACTTCTGGTTTCACCGTAAATAATAACATTATTGGAATTATCGCATGTAATTCTTCCATTTTGCATGTTTTCAGCCAGAGTTCCACTAAAAGCAGTTCCCCAAATTAAAGCACCACTAGTGTTAAAACGATAAATCAATGCATCATCTCTATCGGTAGAACTACCACCCGATCCAATGCCAAGCGTATTATCATAATATGCACCACCGCCAGGATTCTGAGTAACTATTCCTGTTCCATAGTAATTATCTCCATAACCAAGAATATTCAAATAATTATCGGAACCGACATGAATATCACTGGCAAATTCATCGCTTGTGCTTCCAAGATTTGTAGCCCAGGTTCTGGATGTGGAGGAATTGAATTTAATGATAAAAATATCATCAGATTTGGAAGTACCTGAAGCATCATTTGATACTGTTGCCTGATTATATGCACCGGATAAAGTTTGCACAGGCGGATTATCGTACTCAGAATTACCTACTACATAAATATTATTATTCTGATCTACATCAACATCTGGCCATTGCACATAATCGTAATGAGTAGCCCAATTTCGCACTCCGGAAGAATTAAATCTTAATATTGCAGTGCCTCCGTCTCCAATTGATAATGTATTATAAGTAGCATCATAATAACCACCAGCATTTTGAACCGGAATATCTGTACTCTCGCATTGCCCGACAACAATTATATTATCGTTATAGTCGATTACAACATCGGGAGTATTTTCGTAATCGGAGCCGCCATAATAAGTAACCCAAATTCGGACACCATTGGTATCAAATTTTAGAATTTTATAATCGCCACTACCGGCATTGGTATTTTGAAAATAGGCAGAACCACCTGGGTTTAGAGTTGGTAAATTGCTATTGAAACCATAATTTACAATAACAAATTGATCTCCTTTTACATCCACGGCAACATTACTACCATTCCAAAACGAATCATCGTAAAAACTAGTCCATGATATCTCCGGGTCTATTACAAATGAATGATCAAGTGTTTGCTCAGAGTTGAATAATACAACATCATCATTCAATTCATAAAATACATCTATTTCTTCATTGGTATTTTGAAAATAACTTTTGGGTAGTGTTTCTACTATTTCTCCTACCGGGCTATTAATGTGTAATTCATTCTTTATTAGTTTGATATTTTTTGCACCATCAAATTTCAGAGCAATTTCATGAAAAGAATATGGATTTCTTACTTCAATATCGTATTTCAATTTACCATCTTTCAAAAAATACACGAAATCGACACCATCATACACATTTGAGTAGCGAATTTTTGAAAAATGTTCTACACTGAAAATACCATTTGGGCAATGCGGATAATAATAATTAGAATAGAATCCTGACCCACCTTCGCCAAACAAATTGATTTCAGAACCAGCGTTTTCAAAATTTACATCTAGTCGGTAATAGAGAGTAGAATCATTCATAAAATCTCTAAACAATTTTACTTGTTCCTCATCAGAAGCCCCAGCTTTCCAGGGAATATCATTCCCCTTTTTGAAGATATACGTCAATCCTCCTGCCCTAAAATAAATATCAAGGGTTTTAGACTGATAGTAATAGAGAATTTCTCCATGTAAATTTTTATCAAAGTCAATTAACTGACCTTTGTTTTGAATAAAAACCTCAGGATTAGATTCATTCTTTCCGTTTATACCTGATACGGCATTAGAGAAAAACAGCAATGCGGAAATCAGGAAAATCGTTTTCAATTTTCTCATAATCATTTAATTAAGGTAATATTTCCTTTTTCAGTTTTACTGGTACCATCATCAAAAATTACATTGAGATAATACACAAATACACCAGCATCCATATCTTTTCCACGGAAAGTTCCATCCCAGCCAATGCTCAACTCACTTGTTTCAAATACTTTTTCACCCCAGCGATCATATACGATAAAATTCAACTGAGTTACTCCGCTACCACGAACAAAAAGAATATCATTTTCACCGTCACCGTTTGGGCTAAATGCATTAGGCACAACGGCATGGGGATCTCCATCTCCTGTAGTGCAATCCTGAACAATTATATCAATGGTTGCAGTATCTCCACAATCACCTGCAATAGCATAAGTAATGGTGTGAGTTCCTAAACCAGCCACAAAGGGATTAAAAGCCCCAGTACTTCCATTGGTAATTCCTGTTCCCGACCATGTTCCTCCTGAGCTTGCTGCTGTGAGGGTAATTATACTATCAATATTACAGAAAGGTCCTGCTGCTGTTATCGTTGCATCAAGCTGGCTAACCACCACAATGTATATGGTATCTGTATCATTACAAAGACTTGCAGTAGTATAAGTCACTTCATGTGTTCCTACACCAGCTATTACAGGATCAAATGTACCTGCAGAAGAACTTGTAATACCAGTTCCAGACCATATTCCGCCTGAATTCACAGCTGTTAGTGTTTCCACAGATCCGCTTACACAGAATGGACCGACAGGATTAATAGCAGCATCTACAGTAGCTATAACATAAACATGAAATTCGATTCTCGGGCTTATACAAGAACCGTCAACGGCTTCCACCCAAACGGTTGTATCACCACTAAGATTATTTAATGTTAGTGTTAAGCCAGTTCCAATCTGATTTCCACCAGAAGCAGCATCGTACCAATTAAGAGTTCCATTCCCAGAAGCGTTAAGGGTGATACTTCCTCCCTCGCAAATAGTATCACTTCCACCACCAGAAACAGTAATAACTGGTGCACCTCCAATATCAAATTCCATCAGAGTATAAAGATTACTACTTGCATAATCGATTGTAGTATCGATATATGCAGGAGAACCGGGATATGCAGAATTGAAATTTGTTTTATTCGTTGTTCCTGTGGCATATAGACGACCATTATTTAGATCAACCGGATTACGCCAATAATAACAGCTATCGGGTTGCAGATAAGTTGCCCAGCTCAAGGTGAGATCTGCATCCAACTGCATCATCATATAGTTTGTGTTTGCAGGATTAGAATTTGCCACATTATAAGAGCCACTTAAGGTAGTTTGCGGAAATGTTTTTGTAGAAATAATAAGATATAACCTATCGCAATACCCTACATTATTATCTTGAATATAATCGCTTTCATTATCCATTCCAATATAAGTAGCATGCTGCATAACACCGGTATTAGAAAATTTAGCAAAATATCCAGCGCTATTTCCGGTTCCACCCCAACCATTTACCAAACCGGTTGGTGGAGTTCCCTGATAATATGCCGTTCCACCAGCATCAAGCACAGCAATATCTGTACTACTTGTTTGAGAAGTAATAATCACCTCATCTGAACTGTTTACACTAATATTTGAGTATGATAATCCTTCAAGTCCTGAGCCTCCCAAATAAGTACTCCATTGCAATACTCCTGCAGAAGAAAACTTTGAAATACCCAAATCGAACTTATCCTGAACAGTACCATCGTAATAGGCTCCCCCACCAGGATTCAGAAGCGGCATAGCAGCATCTTCATCTGAACGACTAAGAATAAACAAATTATTATTGCTATCGAATGCCAAGCCCATAGGATCACTGTAGCCAGTTCCACCAAAATATGTACCCCAAATTTGCACCATAGAGGAGTCAAACATATAAATAAATATTTCGCTTTCAGAACCATTAAAAGTAGCGTCGTTGTATGCACCAGTACGATTTACGACATCAGCCGTAGGTGAGAAGTCATAGCAAAAAGTTGCCAAAGCCACATTGCCATTGTTATCTACATCCATACTCAAATACCCAAAACAATTGATATAAGTTGAATGTATCATTTGCCCAGTAATAGTACTGAATTTGGAAAGAAACCCTCGTTGTGAAGTTCCCGAATGTGTTGCATAGTACGCTCCACCGCCCTGATTAAGTAGTGGAAAATCGTCGCTATCTGAACTACCACAAACATAAAGGGTATTTCCTGAAATAGAAAGTCCATGATCATAATAACTGCTTTGGCTATCAGTACCTCCAAGATAAGTAGACCAGAAAAGTTCACGATCTGGAGTAAACATGGCAAAATAGATATCCAATCCAGAAGCATTTAGGCTCGGATCTAAATAAACCACGCCACCCGGGTTTCCAATTGGCAAATCTGCATAATAGGTATTCACTTGAAAAAAGAGATTTCCATTTTCATCCACTTCCGTATTTCCTCTAATTCCGCCCACATATCCGGCAGTTGTTCTTTCAAAATAAGTAGACCATGTTAAAGTTGGATCAATGATCATAGGACGATTCACAACAGCATCCTGGCCATCAAGAGAAAAGCCAAAAACATTATCATTCAGCAATTCGAAACCGATATTAGCTGACTGGTTATTATCGGAATAATATGAAAAAGGAATCTGTTCCTCTAATGCATCGAGCTCAAACTTTGCAGTAAGCACACCTTCATCAAGAATTAATTCTTTAATGCCATTATATCTAAATTTGATATCTGATAAATTTGCGCCAGGTTCCAGAATCAAATCATATTTTAAGCCACTTTCTGTAACCTTAAACTTGAGACTTACTTTAGGAAAAACGTTCACGTAAACTGCTTCATTATAAATAGGTACGTTTGTGATTCCTTGAGGACAATGAGAGAAGTAGAAATTCTGAAAATTCTTTTGTCTATTAGCATAAACCAAATGTGCATTTGGATTCGCATTCAGAAATTCCAATTCGAAAAACTCCTGCTTTATCCTTAGCGAATGATATTTTTCCAATTCGAGATCACCCATTTCACGGGCTTTTCGGCTTTTTTCATTCTCCACAAATTCGTAGGTATAAAAGACATATACAATACGATCTTTCTTGAAGAACATTCTCATGCCTGGGCTTTCATATGTAAAAAGCACATCTGAAGAAGTCTGCCCTTCTACATCAGCGACTTGGCCATAATTAGGCACAAAGCCACTTCCAATTCCAACATCATCTGAAGCTCTCAACCCAGGAGCCATCAAAAAAGACAATAATAATAAAAGCAGTAGTTTTCTCATATCTTCAAAGTTTTAGCGTACAAGAGTGATGTCTCCTTTTTCAATTTTCTCTGTTGCATCAACAAAAATGACGCGCAAATAATATGCAAACACACCTGGATCAAGTTTCTGACCACGGAATGTTCCATCCCAGCCAATATTTTCATCCTGAGTTTCGAATACTTTTTCACCCCAACGGTCATAAACAACAAATACCAGACTCGCAATTCCTTCACCTCGAACAAAGAGCACATCATTTTCACCGTCATTATTTGGGCTAAAGGCATTTGGAACAACAGCATGTGGAATTACACCATCGCATTCAATATTTGGATCATAGAGAATTCCCATTCCAACATCTACACAAGAGTTGGCATCACTTACTGTAAGATAGTAAGTTCCTTCTGTAAGATTATTCAGATTTGGTGTATTATCTCCAGTATTCCAAAGATAACTGTATGGGGTTGTTCCTCCACTAACAATTATATCAATAATACCATCACCATTTCCGGTACATGATTCATCTGTTTCAGAAATCTGTAAAACAGGTGCTTCATAAACAGTAATCACTGTAGAATCTATGTCGCCACAAGCCCCAGGAATAGTATAATAAATAACATGGGTTCCTTCCCCTGCAGTTACAGGGTCAAATAAGCCACTTGCGATATTCAAAATTCCATTTCCTGACCATGTTCCACCTGCATCAACTGCTGAGAGAAGCACACCGGCTTCATTATCACAATAAGGACCAGAGGCAGCAATAGTTGCATCCATCTGCTCCTGTACCACAATATAGGCTGTATCCGTATCAGAACATGATCCGCCTGTCGTATAAACAACTTCATGCGTTCCAACACCAGCAATGGAGGGGTCAAACACACCGTTATTAGTATCGGTAATTCCGGTTCCAGCCCATATACCACCAGTATTTGCGGCAGTTAAAGTATCAGCAGGATCGGATAAACAAAATGGACCTGAATTATTTATGGTTGCATCAAGAACATCGGTTACCACAATCTGCATAGTATCAGTATCAGAACATACACCTGTTGTAGTATATGTTACATTATGAGTTCCAATGCCTGCCACACTAGGATCATAATATCCGAGAGTAGTATTGGTTATTCCTGTACCACTCCAAGCGCCACCACCATTAACGGCGGTAAGTATGGCGACTGAATCGTAAATACAGAAAGGTCCCGCAGCATTCATCGCAGCATCTAAGACAGGGGTTACAAATATTTCGAAAGGAACCATTCCGCCAGGATTTGCACAACCTGACGCCGTTACTGCTTGAATATAATAGACAGAGTCACTGGTTGGAGACACCATCATTGGTGCATAGCCAATCATTGAGCCGCCTGTAGTATCTGTCCATACTTCATACACTACGCCAGTGCCTGAGCCACCTGCAAGAAGAGCAACTGACTCGCCCTCACAAATACTTGTATCTGATGCACTTACAACAGGCATTGTAGGTAAAGGATTCACAATTATTGTTACTGGCTCGCGTCCTCCTGTATTCTCACAACCATAACTATTTACTGCTGCAACATAATATACAGTTGTAGTGGCTGGATAAACAGTAAGACCAGTATTACCAAGATTCGTACCTCCGACAGGCGCACTATAAACCACATATGTTAATCCGGTTCCACCACCTGAAGCAGTAATCAAAGAAGAATCACCAAGGCAAATTGGAGAAGGAGTCGCCAAAGCAGTAGGATCTCCCGGAACAGGATTAACAGTTACAGTAACATTAGCTGTATTTGTACAACCACTTGCCGTACTTCCTGTCACCGTATAAACTGTAGTTATTGTTGGAGATATAATATGTGAACTTCCCGCACCTAGAGACTGATCCCAAGAATAATTTGCAGCACCTGTCGCATTAATTGTAGTAGTTGAGCCCAAACAAAGGGTAGTATCTCCTGCACTTGCAACTACGGCAGGAGCCGAGCCAACAGTAACCGTCACACTTGCTGTATTAGTGCAGGAGTTACCATCTGTACCTGTTACATTATATGTTGTGGTAGAAGACGGAGAAACATTATGTGAAGTACCTGAACCCAATGTTGCCCAGGTATAAGTAGAGGCACCACTAGCGGTAATATCAGTATTTTCTCCAGAACAAATCGTAGGGTATGTAGCAGAAGCACTCACATTTGGAAGAGGATTAACATTCACGGTAATATTCGCAGTATTTGAACAACCACTACTGGTTCCTGTTACAGTATATGTAGTAGTACCTGAAGGAGATACAGAATACGATGAATTGGTACCAAGACTATTGCTCCAGTTATACGTTGATGCACCACTGGCACTAATCGTTGAACTTGATCCTGCACAAATAGGAGATATTGTGGCTGAAGCGGTAACATTTGGCAAGGCTGTAACACTTACCGTTACATTCGCTGTATTTGAACAACCCGAACTTGTTCCAGTCACTGTATATGTAGTTGTAGAACCCGGTGATACTGAATATGAGGAGTTTGAACCAAGACTATTGCTC
>JAFGWG010000019.1 GCA_016937255.1 Bacteroidales bacterium | reverse complement strand
TATTGCGACACACCCATTGTTAACAACACCGCCACAATTGTTAATAGCCATCGAAAACCCAAAATGTTTTAATGCGTTTGCCCTGGAGTGTCTATTACTTCTTAGAAATAGAGTTCGCATACAATATTGTTAAACAAATTTCGTGTAAAATGCTTCCATAAAACTATTCTTTATCGAACAATTGTGACTGTAAAGGGAAACTTGAAGTTTTGATTTTGGTTGTTTCGCTTATATGTAATCGTTATTCAAACAAAGCAATTATAATGTTGCCATGTCAACATTATTAAAGTTTCTTCGGTAATATCTCATGTACTCGACTTTGCTTTCCAATGCATCGATTACTGCATTATTGAAATTTACTTTCTCGAACATATGAGCACTACCTAAACCGCCTGGGCTAAACACATTTATTTCCATCAGTTTGTCTCCAACAATATCAAGCCCAACAAGGAACATACCGTCTTGTACTAGTTTTGGTCGTACAATTTCGGCTAATCTTAAATGCTCTTCAGTAATAACAGCTTGGGCTAATTTACCCCCTGCATGAATATTGCTTCGCATATCATCGCCATGGCGTATTCTGCGAAAAGCAGCATATTTGCCTTTATATTTCATGGGCTGTCCATTCATCATAAAAAGTCTTATATCTCCATCATTCGCAGCCGGAAGATATTCTTGTGCAACAATGTATCCATCTCTAAGTAAGGATTCTACAATTTGATTTAGGTTGGCTTTGTCATCGGGACGCACCAAAAACACACCAGAGCCTCCAGAGCCTTGCAGTGGTTTTAATACAATATTTCCGCCTTGCTCTTGGGCGAATTGTCTAATTTCTTTCACATCACGTGTTATCAATGTCCGAGGTCTTACTTCTTCCGGAAAAAGTTGGAAATATGTTTTGTTTACGGCTTTTGCAAGTCCATCGGGGTCGTTCAAAACAATTACCCCGCGTCGCATGGCAATTCTGCCAAAATTAATACCTGCTGTAGCAGCCCAAGCACGCAAACCAGTTTCGTTTGCTGGATCGCTACGAAGTAATAATACATCTAAATCATCAACAGTAATTCGTTCACGAATAGCATCTTTTCCTTGAAGTGCCTTTAGATAAGTATCATTTGATTTGTATATTTTCTTTGGAACGGTACGTGCACGGGCACGAATGTTCTCATCAGCATCATAAGCCATATCGCCTAATCCCATTACGAAAACTTCGTGTCCACGGTTTATCCCTGCTACTCCTAAGCGTGTTGTAGTATAGCCTGCTTGTTCGGTTTTAATATCATTTACTACTAATCCAATTCTCATTTTGTTCTCCTTTTTATTAAGTTTGTTAGTGAGAGTCCATTTTTTAGGTCATTTAATTCCTTACTTATTGTCGTATCGTTGAAATAAGATGGAATAAGAGGTGGTGAATGCAATACTTTGCGCCACTGCAATTCCTTAACCATAGCTATATGTGCGGCTGAAATTTTACCTATAAACAAAGGCTCCAATTCTTCACCGCTCTTTAGATATTCTAAAAGTTTTACGAGCCCACGCAGGTAGATAGCGTCTTTAGTCATGCCTCCGCTGCGAAAAGTTCGAGATGTAATGTTAAAAGCTGTACTACGTTCAAATCCATACGTTTTATTCAGTTCCCTGAAAACGTCGATAAAACTTGTTTCTTCTCCTAAAAGATAGGCCGCAACAACACGGGCAGCCAACAATCGTAAGCGTGTACCTGTTAAGCCACCAACCATATATTCGGAAAGAACGGCAAGCCCTTCCTGTAGTTCATCATATCCAGACAATCCAATATACAGTTGTTTAAGTGGTTGATGTTTTCCGTTCAGGAATGTAAGTACATGTGTTCCAACTTCATGAGCGATTAAGGCCTCCACTCTTGTTTCAGGGATATTTATCCTTGATCCAATAAGCAGATTCCCATGCGAAACCATGAGCCCTGTTATATCATTTCGTATAATTATTTTGGTGTTGATATCAGGTAGCTTTTCTCGAAAATAATCCAACTCTTGTTTAGCTCGATCAGCAAATGCTTCTGCATTAACCGTATTGCTTTTTGACTCGTCTCTGCTTCGGGGAGAAATATCGCTCAAAAGCTTTTTAGCAATTTCTAATAGTGAGTCGTCTACAGTGCCATATAGTTGAAAACTACCGTATTTGAATCTGCTTGATCCTCTGTCGCTTAACATTGTGAATTTACGATCCAATTCCATTTGCTGTTCACGGAAAAGTTGGGTCAAAGTAGGATCTTCGATACGTTCAAGTGGAATTTGAAAAAGTTTCCGCTTTGCCAGTGAAGGATCAATTGTAAGTGGACGATAAATAAACGAAGGCGTTTTTTCATAATGATTCCGTTTGAAAGTCGACCATGCTGAGTAAATATTTACCGGGCTAACTTGTAAGAGAAAATCAAAGCCATTATTAATTTCAGCAAGTTGTGCATCAACATCCCAAACTGCTTTTACCAAGCTTCTGCGACCTAGAGATTGGTAGTTCGGTGGGCGAAAAGGCGTGTTATTCCGAGTGAATTCAAAAAAACTGTTTTGTAACGCTCTGGTAAAACCTTTTTTAAGATTTCTGTAAATAATTGGAAAAACTTTCTTGGTTTCTTCATCAAAATAAATAGGGCTGACTTCTATTCCAATAATATGGTAGCCAAGTTGTTTTGTTTCTGAGGGTGAAATTAATGCAGGCAAATTCTGTGGAGCAATTTTTGAAGAAACCAGAACCTCAACAGACGACTTTTTTTTGCGAATTTTGATTTTCTTCAACGATCGTTCAAGTGCTTCAACTGTTGGTGAAATATCGGTTTCTTTTGTTCTGAAAATTTTAAAATTACCATGGTAAGAAGAATTTTCGGTATTCTTATCTGTTGAAACCCATACCTCAACAATTAAAAATGAACCAAAATTCTCTTTTAATGTTGCGGCAATTCTTTTTACCAAGTTTGACAATTGCTTGTGCTGCGTCCTTTTATCAATTGCGGTAATATATGAAGCTTCGCCTGTTATTAATCCATCAGACAATGAGTTTTCAGTAGTCTCTTTGCGTCGGTAAATGCATAGAAATGGTAATTGCCTGTCAATATGGACGCGGCCCCATGTGGGTAAAGATCGCCTCACTTGCTTATTGTCGGCTAGTCTTGAGCAGACAACTTTAATGAATTGATCTGTAATTGTATTTATTTTTGGTTTTACCACTTACCTTATTCTCTTTAGTTCTTCAAGTACCCCGGGAATTGTAGCCTGTAAAGATAAGGAAATCTTTTCCAGTTGCTGTATATCTGGCACCCCTGTCCATTCATTCATAAAAAACTTTTTAAATTCAACTGATATGGCACACGCTGAATTAGGAAATGTTTGATGAATCCACCTTGGAAATTGCCCGCCCTTGAATTTAATATTTTCTCGAACATCAAGTTTCCTTTTAAAATAATCGAAATTGTGCAAATCGGCTATAAATCGATCAATGAGATTACCCCATTTTGCTCGTTCCATAGTTCCTGTACCGATGTTCACTTCCGGATTTGCGTTTGGATCGGCTGCTTCTCCATTTATACCTTCTCTTCGATAGTTGTATGTGTGAAGATCAAAAACGACAAAATGCCCAAATTGCTTTTCCAAATCACCAAATATTTGAAATACCTCTTTGTAAAAGGCATCATATTCAGACAAAGACCGAGATACTAATTCCTGTGATGGAGAGTTCTCCCAAATATCTAAACCCCAAGCATCCTCTGGTTTTTGATATACAGCTTTTTCACGAGGGCGGTTTAAATCTACCTCAAATCGCGAATGGGTTGCAATGATTTGGGTATTTCCAATTGTTGTCCACTTTCCTGTAAATGGATCTTCTTCTCTTAACCGATCATTATCGCTAAGCTTCATTATATCTGACACCTCTTTTCGCAACTCATGTCCGTCATGAATTGCAGCGGCCACTATTGGCCCGCCATTACCAGATTTTCTCCAAATTTCATTTTGAATCATATAAATTCTGTCTTTTTTTGTCATTTCTTAGGTTTTGTCTAACTCATCAACCAAAACAAGTAATTTTAGATAATTCCTTTATCTCCCCATCTTGTTTTTGCCCACGCTTCTTGCTCTTCTTTTGAAAGGAATGTCCATGCCACAATTCGAGTAGATTTATTCCCGGTTCCCATTGGTATGGACCTTATTTGCTTCGCTTCAGATTTTTCTAATGTTTTATATATTCCTTTTAAATTAGATTGTTTTGATACTAAACTTGAAAACCAATGACAGTTTTTGGCAATTTTTTTACTATCTCTAATCATATTTTGAATAAACTCATATTCTCCGCCATCATATATAAGCTCGTTGCTAATTCCTGCAAAATTGAGTCTTGGTTTTTTTACATCTTTTCCCGATAAATTTTTAAGTTTTCTTAGGGTTCCTTTCTTAGCATCTTCAACAGAAGAATGAAAGGGAGGATTGCAGATTGATACATCAATATTCTCTTCTCTGCCTATTATTCCGTTAAAAATATCTTTCTGATTTTTTTGTAATCTACATTCAATTTTATTTTTAAGCGATGAATTGCAATTCACAATATTATTAGCCGAATCAATTGATTTTGGATCAATATCAGAGCCGATGAACTTCCAATTGTATTCTGTAACACCAATAATTGGGTAAATGCAACTAGCCCCAACGCCAATATCAATACATGTGACTTTTTCGCCAATTGGAATTATACCGGAATTGCTTTCACTTAGCAAGTCGGCGATATGGTGGATATAATCTGCTCTACCCGGAATTGGAGGACATAAATTTTTACCAGAGAATTCCCAATATTTTATTTTGTAGTAATAATTTAGCAAGGATTTATTTAGAATTTTTACTGCAGCAGGATTTGAAAAATCAACTGAATCTTGCCCAAGCTTATTAGGTTCAATATAATTTGCCAGGTCAGGATTTACTCTTATTAAGGCACTTATATCATATCGTTCTCGATTTTTATTTCGAGGATGCAGGCTTGTTTTTATTTCTTGATTTTTTTCTATCGACATGAATTTAATTTAGAACCAGTTCAAAGGTAAGGGTAATTTGTTTTTGCTAGTAGACGAATATACATCATCTTTTGATTTAATAAAATATCAAATAAGACTAATTCTGACCTTCTTTTTTTTCAGTTTGCTATTATTGGTTTTTTCTATGAGTGCTTCAGCTTTTTCAGCATGAACGCCTACATACGAACAATTTTGTTGGAGTTCAATTACCCCAAGTTGATCTTTTTGAATCTGCCCCTGCTTAAGAAATAATCCAGCAATATCGCCTTTTGATACTTTATCTTGTCTCCCTCCTGTGATATACAAGGTTTTCCATTTTACTGGTGAAGGATGAGAGGCTTTTTCCAGGTCTTCAAAATTGAGGTTTTGCGGAGCAATTTCTTGAATGAAATCTGGTAGTTCATCTCCTTCCCAATGCAGAATATAGGCAATACCATCGCGGTTCATACGGGCAGTTCGTCCGTTTCTATGAGTGAATTCTTTCTTGCGTAGCGGAAGATGATAATGAAGTATAAACTCTATTTCGGGAATATCAAGCCCACGAGCAGCCAAGTCGGTTGCCAGAAGCAGTTGATTTGTTCCATTTCTGAATTTAATGAGCGCTCGCTCTCGATCAATTTGTTCCATACCTCCGTGGTAGCTCTCATGGTCAATATGATTGTCGGTTAAATATTCACTTATCCGTTCCAGTGCATCCTTAAAATTACAGAAAATTATTCCGGGTTGGTGTCCAATAAACGCAAGTGCTTTTGCCAAAGCTTTTAACTTATCCTTTTCGGTAGAAAGCAGCGTTTTTATTGTTAGTTGAGGGAGTCCTTCCGGTAGGTAGTTGATAAAAATGGGCTTTTCTAATCCTACAAATTCCGGTATTTTGGCATCGCTGGTCGCTGAAGTCAGAATTCTTTGCTTGATATTTGGAAGTGCTTCAATAATCTCGGACATTTCCTTCTCAAAGCCTATTTCCAACGATTTATCATATTCGTCAAGAATGAGCGTAGTAATATGTTCTAGAGGTAAATGATCCCTTCTTATTCTATCGGCTACTCGCCCGGGTGTGCCAATAAGAATTGCCGGTCGGTGTTTTAAGTCGATTTTATCGAGCGCACCA
This sequence comes from Bacteroidales bacterium, assembly GCA_016937255.1. Lineage (GTDB taxonomy): Bacteria > Bacteroidota > Bacteroidia > Bacteroidales > DTU049 > BM518. Next base: position 20,876 of record JAFGWG010000019.1, on the reverse strand, counting down.
GAACGTCCTCCATACACTGCATTTACCTTAAATCCCGATCCCAATTTTCGTGCAACCTGTTCAATTTGTTGAGCCAATTCGCGCGAGGGTACAAGTATAAGAATTTGAATTTCAGTGCATTCCGAGTCAAGCGTCTCTATTATAGGCAATAGAAAGGCCAAGGTTTTACCTGTTCCTGTAGGTGACAGCAAGACCAGATCCGATTTCCTATGGATAGTTTTAATAGCCTCTTCCTGCATCGGGTTAAGTGCTGTAATATCAAATTTACTGAGAAGCGATTCTATAAGCTTCTCGTCGAAAAACTCTTTTTGATCTTTAATGATTTTTGACATTTAGTACCTGTTCAATTTGTTTCAATTCTGAAATTGCAAAGAAAATGTTTTTTTCTCTACTTTAATTTGATATTTTGCAGCCTTGCATTTAATCTTTATTAGAGTCTGTAAACTATTCATTTTTCAAGTGTTTCCCAATCATAAGTTTCAACTCATCTGTTTTTATGGGTTTTGTAATATAATCTTTACACCCTGAAGCAATTGCTTATTCCATGCCGCCTTCTAAGGCATAATCTGTTTGTGCAATGATAAAAACATCTTTGTTAAACTTTCGAATTTGTCTTGTCGCTTCATAGCCGTCCATTTCAGGCATTTGAATATCCATTAGTATTAAATCAATTTCCGGATTATTACGACAAGTCGCTACTGCTTCAGTTCCGGTTTTTACACTGAGAATTTCTCTAGCGAGTTTTTTAACAATTTGATAAAGTTTTACAAAGATCACAAGATAGTGATTTTATAAGCTATATCCAAATTCAATCTTGCCTTTTTTGGAATATTTGATGGCATTTTTTGCAAGGTTTCTAAGGATGGCATAGACTTTCTCTCGATCTGTACTTATTATAGATTTTTCTGAAGGCAAAGAATTCGTGTATGAAAACTCCATTCCTTTTTTTCAACCTCGGGTTTGAAGAAAGTGTGAATGTATTCGATTTGCTCGTTAATATTCGATTCCCTTAAATTAACTTCCATCAACCCTGCTTCTATTTTCGAAATATTTACAATATCGTTGATGATATCTTGTTAATTGCAAATTGTGTTGAAAGAACAAGTTTGCCTATTACGGATAAATAATATAAAAAAAAGCCGACCCAAAAGCCGGCTTAAATTTATCTTATAGAGTAAATTTACACGAGGTTTGCAAATCCCATAAAGGCGAGGGCAAGAATTCCGGCTGTAACCAGAGCAATAGGAATACCACGCATTCCTTTTGGAACTTTCATCAAGTCGAGATGCTCACGTAGCCCTGCAAATAATACCAGAGCAAGTGTAAAACCAATGGCGTTAGCGACAGCAAATACCAGTGATTCCATCATGTTGAACTCTTTCGTGATAACCAGAATGGCAACACCAAGTACCGCACAGTTTGTGGTAATCAGCGGAAGGAAAATACCCAATGCCTGATAGAGCGGGGGAGAGATTTTCTTCAGCATAATTTCAACCATTTGTACCAGCGATGCTATGACCAGAATAAATACGATGGTTTGCATATACTCCAGATCAAAAGGAGTAAGGATATAAGTCTGAATGATATAGGTAACCAGAGTAGCTAATGTCATTACAAAAAGCACGGCACCGCCCATACCAACAGAGGTAGAAACTTTTTTGGATACCCCAAGGAAGGGACATACGCCGAGGAATTGCGCCAACACAATGTTGGATACGAAAATGGCGGATATTACAATTACAATATATTCCATGAGTAATCCTCCTATGATTTTCTGAGTGAATTAATTAAGGCAATGAGATAACCCAATGCAATAAAGGCTCCCGGTGCAAGAACAAATACCAAAATACCATCAGCCTCAGGGTTGATGAATTTGAAATCGAAAACAGAACCAGCTCCCAGAATCTCGCGAACCGCACCAAGCAGTCCCAAAGCAAAAGCAAACCCCAGCCCCATGCTTAATCCATCAATAAGTGAGCTAACTACATTGTTTTTAGATGCAAATGCTTCGGCACGTCCGAGAACTATACAGTTAACCACAATGAGAGGAATGAAAAGCCCGAGCTGAGCATGAAGATCAGGAATATAGGCTTTCATTGAGAGGTCAACAATGGTTACAAATGTTGCAATAATTACAATGAAAGATGGAATTCGTACAGAGGATGGGATGAAGTTCTTAATCAACGAAATGATCACATTCGACATCACCAGTACAAAAGTTGTAGCTAGTCCCATTCCAATACCATTAATGGCAGAAGTGGTTACTCCAAGTGTGGGACACATGCCCAGTAAGAGTACAAATACAGGATTCTCTTTTATAAATCCTTTAGTGAAGTTTGTCCATTGGTTCATTTTGTGCCTCCTTCCCAAATTGATTTATACGCTCTATCTATGGCATCGCAATAAGCACGACTGGTAATAGTTGAAGCTGTAATAGCATCAACATCGCCACCATCTTTTTTCACCTGAAGCTTGTATTCGGAAGGATGTTTCTCTGTAAACTGATTCTTGAATTTATTCTCTTCCATTTTTGAACCCAACCCAGGTGTTTCGGCATGTTTCAAAACTTTTGATTGATTGATTGTGCCATCGGGTAAAAATCCTACCATAACAGTGATGAGGCCAGAAAATCCGTTTTTGGTGAAACTCTCAACAGCAATACCTGTGGTATCTCCACCACTGATTCCATAATATACAGTGAGCGTTTCTTCGCTGTCGAAGCATTTTATTTCTCCGGTTTCAAGACTTTCGAACGGTGGAATTACTTCTTTAATGGCAGTTTCAGTCTTCAACTTCTCCGCTTCTTCAATCGGTCCTTTGGTTGCGTCATATACTTTGGCTAAGCCAAAAGCAGCAATGGCCGTAATTAGGAAAAGCGATGAAGTCATATTGAATAGTGAATTCTTTTTCTTAGCCATTTTTCACCTCCTCTCCAAATCTTTTTGGTTTGATTTTATTGAGCAATGGTACAAAGGCGTTCATAATCAGAATGGCAAATGAAACTCCTTCGGGATAGGCGCCAAATGTACGAATTAGAATGGTGAGTACCCCGATCATAAATCCGAAGATCAACATCCCCCATTTTGTCATTGGTGACGATACCATGTCAGTTGCCATAAAGAAGGCTCCAAGCAGCATACCTCCTGTTAGTAAATGGAATATTGGGTCAACAAACATGGTTGGATCTACCATCCACAATGCACCCGAGAAAAGAACCGCTCCAAGAATCATGGAAACAGGAATATGCCATGTGATAACGCGGGTTAAAAGGAGAATAGCAACACCAATCAATAATGCGATGGCTGAAATTTCTCCAACAGATCCAGCCATTTGACCAGTAAACATTTGAACATAATCTGGCATCGCAGGATTACCCATTGCGTCAACAACATTTCCACTTTCTTTAAGAATTCCCAGCGGAGTTGGACCAGTAATAACATCGGTAAGTGGTGAGGCAATCCCTAATGGCTTAGGCCAAGATGTCATCTGTACCGGCCATGAAATTAAAAGAAATACACGACCAACCAATGCGGGATTAAAAGGGTTTTTCCCTAAACCACCAAATGACATTTTTCCAATGCCAATGGCAATAAGAGCACCAATAATTAATATCCAAATTGGAAGATTTGAAGGTACATTAAATGCCAATAACATTCCTGTAACAATAGCAGAATAATCGCCAATGGTACTTTTCCCTTTGAGTAGGAATTTCTGAATGAGCCACTCAAATAGGATACAGGCAGCTATGGATACCGCAAACACTTTTACCGCACCCATTCCAAACATCCATGCAGACATAAGGAATGCTGGTAGCATGGCAAGAATGACAATGCGCATAATTCTGGTGACATTATCCTTGTCGTGCACATGCGGTGAACCAGAAACAGTTAATAAACTCATATGCTATAACTCTTTAATTTTTTCGATTTCTTATGATCTGTCCTACCTTGTATTTTCCAAGGCGAATATTATCGAGCAGTGGACGGCCTGATGGGCAGGTAAACTGGCATGAACCACATTCAATGCAATCCATAATGTTTTCTTTTTCTGCAATTTCCCAATTCAGATTTTCACCGGCAAGACCAAGTAAGAAAGGCTCAAGGCCCATTGGACAAACCGTTGTACAACGTCCACAACGAACACAATTGTATTCTGTAGCTCGCAGTGCTTCTTTTTTATCCATCAACAAAATGCCACTGCATCCTTTGGTAACAGGAATATCAATACTGTTGATTGCTTTTCCCATCATCGGGCCACCGTTGATGATTTTGCCGGTATCTTCTGGCATGCCTCCGGCTTTTTCAAGTAGCAATGAAATTGGCGTTCCAACTCTTGCCTGAAAATTAGATGGCTTGCTAATATTTTTTCCAGTTACGGAAACAATGCGCTCAATAAGTGGCTTGTTTTTTTGAACAGCTTCGTAAACGGCAAAAGCAGTTCCCACGTTTTGGACCACGCAACCTACTTCAATTGGAAGTTTGCCGGAAGGTACTTCACGGTTAACACAAGCTTTGATGAGTTGCTTTTCAGCTCCTTGCGGATATTTCACTTTCAAACCCTGTATAGTAATGCCTGCAAAATTGGAAGCCACTTTATTCATATGTTCAATGGCATCGGGTTTGTTATTTTCGATGCCAATGATAGCCTTATCTACCTTAATGGCTTTCATTAGAATCTGAACACCCACCAAAATTTCATCGCCTTTTTCAAGCATTAACTGATGATCTGCAGTGAGGTAAGGTTCACATTCTACAGCATTAATTATTAGATATTCAGCTTTCTTATCCTTAGGAATCATCAGTTTTACATGGGTTGGAAATGTTGCTCCACCCAAACCTACAATACCACAGGCTTTAACTTTTTCAATAATCTCTTCAGAACTTGCTGTAATTTCTTTAATAAGATCTTTACTTAGATCTATGCCTTCTTCCCATTCATCGCCTTCACGATTAATAATGATTGTATCACGGCGATATCCGCTGGCATCAACATGGGTGTCGATTTTTTCAACGGTTCCAGATACAGGTGAATGCAACGACGCCGAAATAAAGGCTTCCCCTTTAGCAATCAGCTGACCCGTTTTGAGTTTGTCGCCTTTTTGAACTATGGCAACAGAAGGGGCGCCGAGGTTTTGACCAAGGGGTACATATATTTTTTCGGGAGCTTCAATGGCTTCAATGGCTTTATGCTCAGACAATTTGTTTTCTGCCGGATGAACACCTCCCAGTTTAAATGTCTTTAACATTTTTGGGCCTCCTTATTAGTTAAACGTTGGTTTCATTTGAGCTTTCTTCTTCTTTTACCTTGCGAGGTGGAAAGTTTAGCTCGATTATGGCTCCTGTTGGGCATTCAGTAACGCACTTACGGCATAGTCGACATTTTTCAAAATCGATATACGCCACTTTGTTTTCTAGTACGATGGCATCGTAGGCGCAAGCCTTAACACATTTGCCACAACCAATACAAGCTACTTCGCAGTTTTTCTTTGCGATAGCACCTTTTTCGGTATTCACACAGGAAACAAAAATGCGTCTGCTTTTCTTGCCTTTATTACGCAACTCTATTATGTTGCGTGGACAAGCCTTAACGCATGCACCACAGGAAACACAGTTGTCTTCGATAATTACTGGAAGACCTGTTTCTTCATCCATGTACATGGCATTAAACTCGCAGGATTCAACACAATCGCCAAGACCGAGGCAGCCGTTTGGACAACCTCCGGGACCAGCAGATAAATTGTTCGCAAAGGCGCAGCTTTGCGCACCTTCGTAAATGAACTTTTCGGGAGTATGCTTTTTCGACCCGTTGCAGCGCAGAACTGCAACCTGGGGTGCTTTCTCTTCAGCTTCAAGACCCATTACAGCCGCAATTTCGGCCGTGAGATCGTTGCCGCCTACCGGACAAAACATCCCTTCCAAACTTTCGTTCTTGACAATGGTTTCGGCAAAGGCTCTGCAACCAGCAAAACCGCAACCGCCACAGTTTGCACCGGGCAATGCTTCCGCAACTTCGTCAATTCTGGGGTCTTCAATCACTTTAAATTGTTTTTCCACACCAAAAATAATGGCTGCAAAAACTAAAGCGCTTGCTCCCAATACAATGATAGCAATAATTATCGGACTCACTTCTTTTGTTTTTTTGCGTATTTCGCCGCAAATGTATGAAACAAATCAGGATTGATTATTTATTTAAAATTGTTAAAAATAGCATCGAAAGTATCAGAAAATCAATAGATTATATAATATTTTGGATCTATGTAGATGACGAAATGTATTATAAGTGCCTCATATATAGCATGATAATGAAACTATTTTTAATTTCTCTAAATTAGGAGTGAAATTTATGAGCTTTTTAATCCGCGCCCACTTTTATTAATGCGCCCTGCACTTTGTAAATCCTCTACCAATTTATCGAGTACACCATTCACAAAGGCATTGCTTTTTGGAGTGCCATATTCTTTGGCCAGCTCAATGTATTCATTCATTGATGCTTTTATAGGAATGAGGGGGAATTCGAGAATTTCAGTTAGACCCATTTTTAATATGATCATGTCAACTTGGTTTACACGGTCAATTTCCCAATTGGCAATTTTATTTTGAATCAGATCATCGTATTCGTCACTATTCATTACACATTTGTCGAATAGTATTTTTACGAATTCACGGTCGTCGTCATTACCTATTTTAACATTGGGGTTGAAAATTTCTTCGAGCTCGTGTGTTTTGGTATTGTTTTCGTCAATGTTTTTAAGCCATTGAGTGAGGTTCAATCCGGAGATAATAACATCTTCACTCCAATGAATATTCAGCTCTTCGTAATGTGCACGCAAATTTCCATCGAAAGCAATGTGTTTTTTAAAAAGTTTGGCTACAAATGCTTTATGATCTTCAAAAGTATTTGATTTGCTACTCATATAATCAATGTAGTCTTTCCACTCCACTACATTAAAATAGAGCTTGCGAAAATGATCTTGAAAATCGGCCCAATTAATTTTATAATTGCTGATGCGCATTTGCAGCTCATCGTTGTTACGAAGAATATTAAGTACGGGATTTTCAATAAACTTACGGATTGGATTCAAGTCATTTGCAGATGGAACATGCTTTTTCTTGTTTTCTTCCAACTTATTTTCTGCAAAATCGCGAAATTCCAGTAATGCAGATACTTGGTATAGCATCAGTTCTGAAATGCCTTCAATAGCATCAAACAATTCTCTTCTTCCTTTGCTCAGATCCGTCTCTCCACTAATAAAGAACGAATAAATAGCTTGCAGCGTTTTTACTCTTAAATAATGCCTCGATAGCATGGTTTTGTGTTTTGCGATGCAAAGGTAGGGATTTTGAGTTATGATTGGGGATTTATCGGTACTGAGTTTTCAATTTTGCGAAATTTTAGCAACGTTCTTCTATGGAAAACACTTCTGATGCTCTTTTTTTGTACTTTCGTATTGACAATAATTCCAATGAAAAGTATTATCACCAGCTATATTTCTTTTCTGCGGCTTGAAAAAGCACTGGCAGAAAATTCAATTGATGCATATTTGAGAGATCTTGAGCTTTTTAATAAATGGAATCTTGAGCTGAATGGGGAGAAGAAACTGAATTCAATTCTAAAAGATGATATTCATTCATTTATTCAGTGGCTGAGCGATTTGGGCTTTAGTGCCAGAAGTCAGGCACGGATAATTTCTGGCACAAAATCCTTTTTTAATTTCTGCTATCTGGAGGAAATTACGATTGCAAATCCTGCCGAATTAATAGAAACTCCCAAATTAGGTCTGCATTTACCCGAAACTCTTTCTTTGAAAGAAATAGACGCGATTTTAGGCTGCATCGATATGAGCAAGCCTGATGGACATCGGAATAATGCAATAATTGAGGTTCTTTATGGATGTGGTTTGCGCGTTTCGGAACTTGTGACTTTGACTCTTTCGAGATATCATGTTGAAGAAGGATTTATCCGTGTAATTGGTAAGGGAAATAAAGAAAGACTCGTGCCCATTGGGTCTTCTGCTATGAAAGCACTAAAACAGTATATTACTTATTCTAGGGTGCATTTCCCTGTTGTAAAAGGTCATGAAGATTATATTTTTCAGAATCAAAGAGGAAAGCAGCTCTCGCGAGTTTATGTCTTTACTTTGGTGAAGAAACTTGCAGAATTGGCAGGAATTCGCAAAAATATCAGCCCGCATACCTTTCGACATAGTTTTGCAACTCATTTGGTTGAGAGAGGAGCCGATTTACGAGCCGTTCAGGAATTACTTGGACATAAATCTATAACAACTACAGAAATTTACACCCATTTATCGAAAGAATTTCTAAAGGATACGATTGAGAGCTTTCATCCGAGGAATCAAAGATAGATCTTGGACGCAGATTTTCACAGTTTTATTGAATTTACGGATATACACTGATTGGACTTGGTTTATATTAGCTGATTAGCGGCAATAGTACATTTCGCTAATCTCCGAATCAGCCAATTTGCTAATCAAAGTTAGAAATGAGATCTTAGACGCGAATTATTCACAAGATAAATTATTCTTTTGAGGTGTTCATGAGCTCGCCACTTCGTGTCTCGGTTGACACAGGTTTATTGTTTACGGATATACACTGATTGGAGTTTCTGTCGATCCCTAAATAGTGTTCACAGCTTTATTTATTTGTATATTTGATACTTAAATTATAAAAAATGAAAAATCTGCTTATTACTTTATTGCTTTTATTATGTAGTCAATTTGTGGTTTTGGCTCAGCATTATCTTTTACAGTCTGATAATCCAAATTCACCCTATGGGCATAATATAGAGGCTGTTTCATTATTCAGTTATTACACAAATGAAGGGGATTATATCATCATTATCAGTGCAGAATATATTCAGGTTCTAAGAAAAACAGCTGGTACAGATAATGATAGTATTTATTTCGCTTCAGAAAAAAGCGGTGAATTCTTCCTAGACAGCAAGAATAAATTGAAATTTATACAGTATTTTGATTATGATAAAGATGGCTATAATGATTTGCTGTTCAGTGATGAAAATTATAATATTGTGCTAAGTAAATATGAGTCTGAGAATAAACAATTTGGAAAACTAAAAAAGCTTTGCAGCATTGCGAAACCTAATGACATAGTATATTTTTGGTTTAAAGAAAATGTTCTGCTATTCAATTCTTTTAAGAAAGGGAAAAACAGTAAGAGTGGGTATATAGTATTTGAAAATAACTCATATAGAAAGTACACTGATAAAAAAAATGATTCCGAAATTTATGATGTTCTCTCTTTTGGAGATACCCGAATATTCTCTTTATGGAGGAAGCCTAATGGATACTCTATCTCATTGAATCCCAAAACAGGTTCCATTGAAGATGAAATAGTCTGTAGAAATACTGAGGCTTCAATGGCATTGGTTTCAACTATGTTTTATAACTTACCTCACATAGTTCAAATCCGCAATGATTCAGTTTACTTCCTTAAAAGAACCACTGATAGTTATATGAGTGAACTTGTATTTTCTAATGACAATGCATTTAGATATGTGATAACCCAATATGATGTCGATAATAACGGAATGATGGACGCAATTTTATATTCAGAGCCAATTGGTATCCTCTTTAATGAAGGCAATGGCTCGTTTAAACAGCAGGTCATTCCAGTGAATTTTGACCTTAAAGGTATTTCTGTCATTGATATAGATAACGACTCTGATTTAGACCTGATTATCAATTCTTTTTCAGGATTATATCTCTACTACCTAGCGGATAATGAGTATATTTTGAGTCAGAAAATAGAAATATCTCGATACATGGATTTTTATTACCTAATCGATATTAATAATGATGGCAAGAAAGATTTGCTCATGAAAAGCCAAAATTATGATGAGATTTTCTGGTCAGAAAACACAGGTAGCAGTTTCTCAGATGCAAAAACGTTGCACCCGGAAGATATAAATGGAGTGATGGAATTGAGGAATTTGCAATTGAATTAAGAATTATGATCCAGAATATCTAAAACCATAAATTCCACTCTCACACTCCACACTCACACTGAGTTCTATTCCATTCCCCAGCTGATGCTTACCAGCTTGTCGTTTTCGTCGAAGTAGAAGTCAATCATTTTTTCTTCATAGGAAAGGCGGGTTTCTCCCCATTCTTCTTTTTCCATATCTTCTTCTCCAAGTTGAAGATCTTTTCCTATTTTTTGAATGGCGGCAATACCTTTTCCAAATAATTTTTTACCAGATAGGTTTAGATCGTTTTCTTCCATTTCGATTCCAGAAAGTATCATCTCGCCGGCATCTAATTTGTCAAAGAAAAGGCTCATACCAAGCTCGTCATAATACCATATGGCTGAACTTATTCCTTCTTCTTCAAAGGCTTCCATTTCATCGGCTTCGCCGAGAATGGTTAGAATTTCTTTTTCGTTGGTTCCAAAACGAAATAGGTTGCAACCTTCGAGTGGTAATAATTCAATTGTTGTTTTTTCCATTTTTATTTTTTCTTAAGCGGTGAATCATTTTCATTTGCCATGTGATTAAAAACCATGGAATCGACCCATTTTGGGAAGAGTTTTCCTATCTTCACAGTCAATTTTCCTTGCATGGTCATAATCAGAGTTCTTTTGCGTTTTTCTATGCCACGAATAATACGAGCAGCCACTTCTTCAGATGACATGAGTTTGCTTTCGTCGAGCGGAGTATCTCCCTGTACTGTTCCATCGGCAATTAATGCAGTATTTCGGATATTGGAAGCGGTGAATCCCGGACATGCAATCATAACATGCAGTCCTTGTTTAAGTGTTTCTACACGAATCGTATTTAAAAAACCATGTATGGCAAATTTAGATGAGGAATAACCTGTTCGTGCCGGAAGACCCTGAAAGCCAGCGGTTGAAGATACTCCAACCAAAGAACCTTTAGATTTGAGTAAGTATGGAAATGCAAAATGGGTACAATGTACAGTTCCCCAGAAATTCACATCCATTAGTTTTCTTATCACATTGATATCTAAGTCTTCAAATATTGCCCGCATGGAAATACCTGCATTATTAATCAATGCATCAATTTTTTCAAACTTCTTCACGGCAGCTTCAACAAAAGCTTTGCAATCGTCTTCTTTACTAACATCTGTTGATTTTATCAAATACTGGTTTTCGGGAAAATCTTTAACAATTTCCTTCATCTTATCTTCACTACGTGCTGCCATAGCCACATAAGCTCCTTTTTGCAGGAGGTTGCGACACAATGCTTCACCAATACCTGATGAAGCTCCGGTAACAAGTACAACTCTCTTGGTCCAATCCATAGATTAATTTCCTAATGCAATGATAAATCAAATATTTGAAATCTTGAAGAAATAAATAATATTTCTTTCAACACTTTCATTATAAAAACTTTCCACAACAAAAATGACTGAAATTTGAAAAAAAATGTTTCAAATCCTTGCGTTTTCAAAATAATTTGTATTTTTGCAGTCCCAAAAAGGAAAGATTCAGTAGCTCAGCAGGTAGAGCACATCCCTTTTAAGGATGGGGTCCTGGGTTCGAGCCCCAGCTGGATCACGAAAAGCAATAAACGGAAGTGCATAACACTTTCGTTTTTTTTGTTTTTTAGCTATATATTAGACATTTACACGTTTTTCATAAAATTAAATATTCTTTTAAACCTTTTATTTTTTTATATTTGTGTACCAATATGAACCCATCGAAAATAAAATGGTACACAAATGGCAATATCTTTTAAAATTCATCCCCGGAAAGACTTCACAAAAAAAGACGGAACATCCGCACTATATTTGTGGGTACGTATTGACAGGAAACTGAAGAAATACGCACTTCCTTATTCGATCGACCCTGAAAAATGGGACTGGAGTAAGAATTTACTGCGTGGCTCAAATACTTTTGCCCAAACGCTTAATACTTATATAACAAGTGAGTTGGGCAGGCTCAATATAATTGCAGTGAATATTTCAAATTCAGGAAAAGAACTCAATTTTGATACGTTTGATAATGAATATTTGAAAGCCGGTAAAGATGATTATTACGAATTTGTAAACCGATTTATTGAAAAGAATAAAGGCCGACTTTCTCCAAACTATCTGAGACAGCATAGAGCTGAGTCAACAAAACTGCAAAAATTTAGATCGATACTTACATTCCAGGATATCAATCACCAGTTTCTATCTGATTACGAATACTACATGCGAAATGAGCTGAATAATACAACAAATACAGTATATAAAAGCTTCAAGCGTATGAAGTCTATCATTAATGAAGCTATGATACAAAACGAGAAGTTATACACACGCAGTCCGTTTGTTGGGTATAAATTACGAACAGAACCAACATCACGTTTATTTTTGTCTTCATCGGAGCTAAATGACTTATATGCAATTAAAGATGAATTCAATGATAAAATAAAAAATGTACTCCAGTATTTTTTATTTAGTTGCTTTACCGGGCTTCGCTATCAGGATATTGCAGATCTTACCTGGCGAAGTGTGGCCACAGATCGTATTGAAGTGAAAATGCACAAAACAAAAGACACGGTTATCGTTCCATTGCTTGATAAAGCGAAGAATCTACTTCCGGAAACAGGAAACCTGGATGATCAGGTTTTTAGGGTGCTATCAAATCAAAAAACGAATGATTATTTGAAGCTGGCCATAGAAAAGGCCGGGATCAACAAAAATATTACTTTTCATTGTGCCCGGCATACTTTTGCAACCGTTGCGCTTAACTCAGGAATCCCATTAGAAGTTGTACAGAAGCTTTTAGGCCACTCAATGATACGAACTACTCAGATTTACAGCAAAGTGCTTACAGAGACATTATTTCAGCAAATGGAAAAAATGAAATAAACTTTAATACTAATTCCCAAAATCAATTTCAACCTTACCACCCTGAGAAAAACGCCCTTTTCCGTATGCTATGCCCTTTTCATCAACCTCGATCACACAATCTACATCATGTTCAATTTCCTGGCTTCCCCGATATTTTCCGTCTTTCGTTACCTGAGAAATGAAAATGAATGCAGTTTTGGGATTTTTCGACATTAATCCAATAATATCTGAATGACTAAGTTTTGAACGGTTGATGCTGTCGATAAATACAAAGCCATAAGCACCAATTGTATTTGGCAATGCAGATGTAAAATGAAGCTGGTCATGAATAGCATCCAATCTTTTGATCTTATCGCTTAATGTTGCATGTATTCCTTCCTCTGCTGCAACATAGAGTGTTCTGCCAAAGTTCTCAGCCAAGTATTTAGCAAATTTAATTGCAAGAGTGCTTTTCCCGGATTTAGGCGGGCCATACATTAAGCATGAAAAACCAGGCGAAGGTTCACCGATGAGAGTTTTCCAATCACCTGAAAAAGGTAACGTCTCAAAATTGGACTTCGAAATTTCAGTTGAACTCATAATTTTAGTGTCAATCGGGTTTTGCTTTTTGATTTGCTTTTTCTCATCAAGATAATTACTGACCTGACGGCCTACAACAATGCCTGTAGCAGTTGCAAACATTTGTGGCAAAAATCCAAGACCATTTATACCAGCAATTCCGGCAAGGCCATGAAGTTCCATTTCTGTTATAGAATACTCCTTTCCATTGATAACAGAATTGATAACAGACTTTATTTTATTAAGCTCATTTTGATATTCCGCAGAACCTATTTTTAAATATTCGTCAATCGCATTGTATAGCTTAGAGCCTTTATCATAATCTTGATTATTTAGCCAGGTTAAGAATTGCTTTATCAGTCTTGTTGATTTATCAACAATAACTGATTGTTTGATTTCATTAAGTTTATTGATCTTTTCAGTAGTAATTTCAATTTTAATTCTTTTGTCTCCGCTGCGAATCATGGAGTTGATAGCCTTAACAAGATTTAGCTGAATTTCTTTTATGAATTCAACATAATTCGACTTATGAGTTATTTCGCCCTTTGCAATTGATAGTTGCACTGATTTCAAAAACCTCATTAATGAATCTCTTTCGACAATTTTACCATTCAACCCAACATATCTTTTGATATAAGTAATTTCTTTGGGAATATTGTCTTTATGCTTCGGAGGCATTACATTGATTGCAATAACCTTTGCCCGGATTTTCTCCTGCAGGTATTTTTCGTCATATTTATATGAACCTGCTTTTTGAGAATATACTGTGTAAATTGGTTGTCCGGTAGAATCATGACTAATCTCATTAATTTTTTCTTTAATTGCTGAATTATCATTGTCCCACCAGCAAATATTATCCCCAACCTTGTACTTTGGTTTTTTGTTTTTAACCGACTTGTCGTAAGTAACTTTACCTTCTTTATCAATCTTATGGCCAGTGTATTTTTCTTTTTTCGCTGTTGATATTTTTTTCGTTTCCGGGGCCGACTTTTTCTCAACAAGTTTTGATAATTCCTCAAACTGCGTTTGTGCATAGCTTTGAATATCTTTATCAGAATCATAAACACTCCAATCGCTTCCACTATGAGTAAGTTCGTTTATCAAATCGTGCATTTCCTGCATATCAGTAGGCAGGTTTTTCACTCCATATCCTACAACTGTTGAGTAGTAATTTGCTTTTGTAATCATTGGTTATTTGTTTTTAGAGTTTCTCATTTTAATGGCCGTAGCCTTCATTTTCATTTTGAGCTTAATCAGGCTTAAATCTGATCTAATTTCAGCCGGTTTCATTTCAGCTTTTTGCTGCTGTGCTTTCCTGGTTTCAAAATTCTGCTTATCCTTTTCGTATTCCTGCTCAGCCTTTTCGATCAAATCAGATTTTACTTTAACCGGTTGTTTTTGATCAATATATTGCTCATAAACATTTCGAGGAATTATCACAGACAAACTGTGTATTTTTTCCAGGTGTGAAAGCACCTCAGGGATAGAACTTTTTTTGAAAAACGCAACCATACGATCAGACCGCCTTTCAAATCCATCACGAGGATTGAGAGACATACCCATTAGTATTGTGTCTTTGAAAATGTGCTGAAAGTTCTTGTTAGCCGGAACAGATATATAATAGTCCTTATCATTGTATCCATTATAGTAATTCAAAATGAATTTCCCGTCCGGAGTAACAACAAAATCACCGCTTGACATATCTTGTACATATTTCACAGTCTTAGCAATAGGAACAGTAATTCTGTCCCGTTCATTCCTTTGTCCTGGATCATAGTTTTCAGGCAATAAAATTCCCTTGCGAATGCTACCGTCTTTTGTAGTAAAGGAAATTAGTTTGCCGTTGTCAAACTTTGAAAATGCTTGTAAAATGTTTCCGGTTACGATATATGAACTTTTACGATTCACATTTGCACTTTTCGTGAAATCTTCCCACCGATCAATTAATCGTTCCATATCATAGCCAACACTATAAGAAACACCCATTATTTCACGGAGCTTTTTTGCAGGATCTCCACTTAACGAAAGGTCAATGTACTTCTCACTGTTAGCAATTGCAATTTTTATTTTCATCGCACTTGGTGCATATGGATTGTTTTTCTTTTTATCAACATGGATCCCCACACACATTGCAATTGCATTATCATTTCCAATAAGCGGATATTTCAGTGCTTTGCCAACGTAGAAGTATTTTAGAAAATCGTTGATATATGAAACTTTGTTACTATTCGAATCACTCTCTTTAGCAATAAACTCGTCTCGAGCAGTTTCCAATTCTCGAGTTCTCTGCTGTATGTATGATGTTTTATCATTTGCTTTTTGATAGTTTTTTTCGTTTGGAATATCCCTGATAAGTTTATCGTATTTCAAATTCGCATTTTCAATATCATTTTTCAAACGATCAGTATAAAAAGCCTCCATATCATCAATTATACCCTGTTGTTGCTCAAGAGGATTTTGCCCATTAAGGTTTTTCTCAATAATATTATTCAGTTCTTCTTTTGTAAATGGCTTTTTCAGCACATTTACTTCGCATGTTTCCAGGAATGTATTTTCTGAAAAAACTGAACTACCTTGCTTACCTTCGATTACAGTCCTTTTCTCTATTGTTTCTGCCTCAAGGTTCATAGCCTCCACTTCAAGATCATATTGGCCAGCCTGTTTCAGGTATGTTACCAGGTCAATATATCTTTCAAGTATTTCCTCATAGAATTTTTCCTGATCTTCAATGGATAATACAGCCACACGGCCTGATACTTTCGATGCAGCATTTTCAACTTTAGATACTTCTGTGCTCTTTTCAATTTGAAGTGGATCTCCAAGTTCAGTATTAAGCTCTGCATTTTCAAACAAGTACTCAGTAACAACCTTATCTCCGTATTTGTTCAGGAAGTCATCTACATTAAGCAAATTTTCACTCTGCTTTTGGTTAGATGTAGTGTTAGCATCGAGTGATTTGAGCTTTTTGCGCAACATCATCATCAACCTACGTTCTGCCGGTATTGCAGATGAAACATAATCGTAAATTGGTTTAAGTATTTGCCCTGTTCGGTTAATTCTACCACGTTTTTGCACTTCCCTGTTAATATCAAGCTCAGCTTGTAAAATTATCATTACTCTTTGTTTAACCTGTTCTTTAGGAACTTTTGGAGTAACAATTGCATGAGCAGATGCACCGGTACTTCCGCTTTGGTTAATCATTAAGCAGTCAAGTTCATTGTTATTGAATAACCGGAAAGCATCATTCGCCAGTATTTTCTTACGATTTATGAGTACACCGGCATTCTTGCCCTCAAGTATTTGTACTTCATACTTTCGCCCTGTAACTTCATCACAAGAATATCCGGCAGCTCTTATTGTCTGCTTTATTACATCAATAGGGCTAATTGATATTCCAGTACTGATCTTGTTTATTTTATCAAGTATTGCAAAATAGTCTGCCTGGGCATCGGGGTCTAATTCAGCAGGTGAAAAAAACTTATGCTCCCGGTTCCCATTTATATCAGTAACTGTATATTTCAAGACTCCGTCAAGTCCTCTTTGCAGTACCTCTTTGAAATCTGTATCAATAGTGTCTCCTACTTCCATTTCATCGAGGAAAGATTCCATTGTTGATGAAAATGCAATAATCGGTTTTTTGCCTTCTTCCAGTCGCTCAATAGCAAGTTCAGCAACACTACGAGCTTTAAGTGAAAAAAGGATTTGATTAATTACCTGAAATACTTTTGAGAAATATGGTGAGTTATCAACCCCGGCTTTTGATGTGCCTTTTCTTTCTTCAACTTCCTTACCTTCAGCAGCAGCAATTTTGTCGAGTTGTTTTACAACTTTCGTTACATGGTCTTCCTGAAAGTGAATAATATCTCTCAGAACCGATGTGATATTATCGAAAATAGCCTTGTGCTCAGCCTCTTTTTCAGTCAAAGTGATATAATTCACCTCTACACCCTCAAAAGATCGTTCACGCCTTATCATTTGCCCTTCTGATACCAATTGAGCTGCAAGAATTTCTTGCAAAGCAACTCCACCTTTTGTAATTGCTTCAACAAGGTCTTCTTTCGTCATATTCGCTTCCGAAATAGCAGTTTTAAGAGCATAAATTGGCATGTTATCAGGTCTTTTTGCAAAAGTTGCAGATAGAAAAACCACTCCTTTTGCGCCCAAAATAACCTCCTGCAGAAACTCTCCAGTTTGAGAAGTTCCGGAGGCATTATGAGCTTCATCCATTATTATCATTGCTCCTTGGGCAATTGCTCTCAAAAAGTTTGGTTTTGTTGGTTTCTTTGCGCTGGAGAATTGAGAATATGTTGCACACACGAAATCGAATCCTGCAGGGAACTTTTGAGAGTTGAATATTTTTTCCTGCGCATTTTTTTCAGGAGCAGAATATACAACCTCCCCCTCATTATCTTTTATATCAGTTTTTGCCTCTTTCCCATTAACAATAAAAGGTTTCAAATGTCCTGAACCAATATCAACCAGGTCTCGGTAAATGTCTGAAAACAGGTTCGGCTTTTCCGAAATAAATATTGGATTAAGATTATTGTAATGAGCATAGCGAATCATAGCAGCAGCTGTTCTCCCTTTGCCGATTCCAGTCTGATCACCGATAATCATACCTTGCTTTTTCTTTTCGATATTGTATATGGCCAAGGCGACTGCATCAACCTGTTCTGCTGATAGAGCTTTACAAATTTCAAGCTCTGTATAATGTAGTTTTTCAGCAACATATTCATTGAGAGGCTTTCCAACCTTTAATTCCACAATCCTTGCAGCAATATGAGTTTCATACCCCATGCTATCCGGGACAACAGTATCAAGAATGTTGCATACTTCAGCAGCCGGAATATAGGCCATACCTAAACCTGCAAGATCATCAAGATTACCTTCCCAAAATTTAATAATATCACACGGACAAAACTCAAATGTTTTTCCGGTTTTTAATCCAACACCTTTTGAGTTCCCATTATGAAATGGCTCAAGTACATGCACCCATTCAGTTGTTTTCTTACCGGTTGGTATTTTTGCATAGAAGCCTTTTTTTCCTGTAATGCTTTTTTTCTTGCTCATATTTGGTTTTTTCGTTTTCTCGTTGTATATTTGTTCTGTTATTTAATGTTTTATAGGGCACTGGCCTATGAGTAAAACCCGGCACCGAGAACTGTTCTGCCGGGTTTCATTTTTTCTTTATTAGGTTAAATGCAGTTAAAATGAACTGCTTCTTTTTTCCTTTCCATTCTTTAAGAATAACAGCCCTAAACACATTACTCTCAAGAATAATCTTTGTAGGTTCTTTTGCAGCTATTAGGCTTCCTGTTGTGATAATTATTGGAATAAAATCTTCAATTTCAAAGCCAAAAGCTTTAATATCAGCTCCATGTTTCTCAATAATATGCTTCAATCCAAATCCTTTGTTTGTTTTTGGATCATTTTCACCCCAAACAATATCAATAAAGCCAATATCTTCACGATATAATGCCTTTACTGCCTCACCCTCTTGTTTTTTTACTAAGTATTGTATGGCTTTTTTAGGTTGTTTCTCAAATTGTGTATATACGGGGCCAAAATCACCAGATAAGCCTTTTTTCATAGCAATACTTTTTGCTTTCATTTTCATTTTAAGTTTAGTAGTATTATCAACCGGACGTTTTCCAATAGCACGTTCAATAAGCTGATCGAAATCAGTAATGACAGTTGCGAGAGTTTCATTTTTTAATGGAGCTACACCTGTAATCTCAGGTTTACGACCATTAATTAAAATTAGCCGGGTATTAAATGCTGTTCCCTGCCGTGAATAGAGTTTATGACCATCAATTAAAATAACATCCTCTACATTGTAGTGACTATATAGATAATTGAAAAACAACCTGTTTTTACCAGCTTGAATCCTGCCCATTTCGTCCCATTGTGTATGGCCACCAATGATAACTGCTGCACGTCCGTCATCACGCATACAGTCTAAAGCACGTAGAGCCATTAAATGATCGAGTGTTTTAATCGGAAAACTGTCATAATCCACCGCATCCATTAATGAACCAAATGGAGGGTTGGTAATTATTCCATCAAACTTATGAAAGTACTCCGGAAAAGGCTGTGATGCATCCTGAGAAGTTACTTCATTAAAAAGCTGAGATTTAAGATTCTCATAACGAACATCATCAATCTCATTAACAATAAGGTTTTTATATGGTATTGCAATTGTCAATAATCCGTTCCCTGCAGATGGTTCAAAATACATTTTATTAGTGCTGCCTGTCTCATTATTTCTTACATACAAACTTGCTATATAACTAATCGGAGCTGCTGTACTGTATTGCTGAAAGATCATTGATTGCGAAGTTCGATGAGACAAGTTAACTTGATTATTGTATAACTCAACTATCTGTGAGTACTTCTCAATGTTTGGAATTTCATCTTCGCAAATTTCTCTTGCCAATCGAACAATGGCAAGTTCAGTCATTTCTTTTATCAAGTTTTTATTGTATAGCCCATAGCTTTCGGCTATTTTTTCAATTGATCGCTTATTGTGCTTTTCTCCGAAACGGAGTTCTCTCTCAATTGCTGTACAATATTCAAACCTCTTATCTAACATTGATAAAGCCTATTAAAACAAGATTTTCGGGGGCGGGTGTTGGAGTGTAATAATTATACTTACGTTTAATACCATCTTCAACCTTGTTTCCGTAATTACCCTCGATAGTTTCAAAATAACCGGGTTCAACCTTTGTAACAATACCAGCATGACCAGTGGCCTTATTATAGTACCCCTGCCAAATTGCAATTGATCCAACTTTTGGCGTTTTAGAAACCTCAAAATAACCGCTTTTGTCATTTTTAAAGTTATTCCAGGTAATTTGAGAATTTGCCGAAAAGAGCTTCATTGCAGCCTCCTTACGTTTTCCTTTAAGCCATTTAGACCAAACATATTTTGTATACATAACACACCATGCCCACCCGGGTTGCCAATCAAGCTTTTTTAGCTCAGCTTCAAATGACTTATTGCTAAACCCTGCATCATTGCCAATTTCTTTAATGTCTATGGTTTTTGCAACAACACCTCGAACACTTTTACTCGATAATAATAAAAGTGAAATCGCACCAACCGGCACATACCAATATTTTTTAAGTTTTCCAGGCATTATGAGATTATATATTCGCCTTTACTAAGATTTTTAATTACAACCCTTTTACCAGTGTCATTAGTTGTTATCACCGCTTTGCTAATTGCAATCAAAAAGATCAATCCAGTTTTATAGCCATATGCAACAACATATTTATTGCCTGTTTTTGAAATATAAATCATGCCTGCGAATCTTCCAATAATTTGTCCGGCAGGTAAGTTTTTTAACGATTTAATTGATAGGGACTGATTAGCATCAACTGCACCAATATTTGTTATTGAATCAACTTTAACCAGGTGTAAACCATCTGCAAGGTTCTGTTGATAAGCAGAAAATGTACCACCGTTTTTTGTTTGCAGTTGTTT
>JAFGWG010000158.1 GCA_016937255.1 Bacteroidales bacterium | reverse complement strand
TATTTTGTACTCCGGGAATGAACTGCAAGGACTTCATTAAATCGCTTTCTCCTAAAAGAGCAGGCGTATTTTTTATCGTTGCAATTGGAATATTTACCACTCCGAGACCTGCGCTTTCAAGTCTGGAGGGTACGCTGGATGCCTTAACCGTAATCCCTCCAATTTCGTACGCCTTGGGGGTTAACTGAATGTTTATTGTAGTATCCTTCGTTCGCGTAAAGTCAAACTCCGCCGGCTCATAGCCAACAAAAGAAGAAACAATATGTACATTCTCCTGCGGAATTTTCAGGCTGAAAAATCCGTATTTATTAGATAGGCAACCGTTTTGCGAAATCTGATCGAAAACGCTTGCTCCTATTATAACCTCTTTTGTCTCCGAATCGCTGATGTACCCACTCACCGTATATGACTGAGCCTGTACCGTCAACATACAACAAACACATGTAATACAACTAATTATCGCTCGAATCATAACTCACATTAGATTATTGTCACCAAACATAGGGGTTAGAGTGTACCAGTCGGTTGACCCTGTGTTGACTCCAAAGCCGCCATGCAATCCTTGGGCTTCAAAATGCCATTCGCCCGAAGACGTAGCTTTCAACTCTTTTGAGGGACTTGTTTCTGTCAAGGTGATTTCCTTAACGTCAACAGTTATGTTTTCCATTTGTTTAATATTCATTTTATGCGATACATTCTTTGTAAACAAAGTTCCTTTTTAAACAGTAATAAGATAATTGTCTACATGAATATGTTGCGATGCGCAAGAGTTAAAATGCAAAACTGACTCTACACTCTCTTGTGGCAAAGCTATGGTTGTGGCGTTGACTGGTAAGGCTTTGGCAATGTGAGCAATGTGCGCTGGCTTCCAAAACTGTCCCGCAGGGCAGAAGCGGGCGGTGAAAAGCAAAACAAATCCCCCCAGAATTGCACCTGCCTACTTTGAGAGACTATCTGTTTTTTTCACTTGCATACAACGGTCTAGTGTAGCAGTAGTAAGGGATTACGGGTTTCATCACTATCAACCTACACGAAACTTAATGCGAGATAGGAAGCTCGAATACCCTCTGAAACCCTTATTACTGCTACACTTTGTTAGCCGTTCGGCATATTAGTAATTTCAGCCTTTGGATATTTTTCATTCATTATTTTTGTGATTTCATTCTTATTTTCTTCTGATATATTTTTCCCTAATATCACTTTTAAAATACAACCTTCTGGCATTGCGATATTTCTATCTTCGCTACTTGGATTGTCTTTCCAAAACTTATGTAGCCGATATTCTTTCTCATATTCCCAACTCTTTTCTTTAAAAAATATGTTTTTTACGTGTTTGGTCTTAAAATCATCATTTATAAAGTCAATTACAGGCAATTTATCTTCATAAACAACCTCTCCACCTCCGCCAACGACACCAAACAACTTTTCTGTATCAAAACCAATACAAATTCCCTGTGAGTCATTTCCATATTTTTTCCACATATCTTCATTTGAACAGTCTGCTGTAACACTTAGAATTCCAAATCTTTCATTGAATTCATCATTAAATTCACTAATCAATCTATTTAGTTCTTGTCGATTTGCTAATGGTGATTTTTTAGACCAATATCTAGCAAAAGCCCTGTGTGTTTGCCTTGTCCCTGTTGGATTTTTCTTTTTCGATTTCCCCAGAAAAATATCATACAACTCATTTTTTGACGGAAATTCTTCAGGCAAGTTACAATCCATTTTATCTTCAAAATCTCGTGGTGGAGAAAGATAAATCCTGTTTTCTAATAAAATAGACTTGTGAAAATGATTATCCCAATCTCTATATTTAAATAGAACTTTTGGAGTGGAAAAATCTGTTCCATCAACATATTCCGTCGTAATTATTCCTGTCATAAATTTTATTTCTTGTTCGACCTTATTTCAATGCTGTATCTGTTTTTTATGCTGACGGCTAACATCAACTATACGCACGTCGTTTACTGCATTATGGCGCATTGCGCATAGATCAGCTTCAAACGCAATGAACGCACAATCTTAACGATAACGATTTCCAAATATACAAAATAATTCAGATTAACACCGTTACACATAAACTCAAAACAAAATCCACTCCAACGGCCAAAAGCAATACCCAACCCAATGCCCGCATCCCCCTATTAGGCACAAATCCCAAAGAAACAGATTCGAAACCCCGGGCGCAATGCGCGCACGCCCGTAAAACACAAAACTCAAAACCAAAAACGCACAAAAGCATAAAAGTCAAACAGCAGCCCCAGGCGTGCGCTGTAGGCGACTATGTCGCCCTACGCATGCAACGCATGCTGCATTGCGCCCGTCGCCCATAGCCCAAAGCCCAAAGCGGAAAACCAGCCGGCAAATCAACCCGCCAGCCCCTAGGCAAAAAAATCACATTTTAGCCTACTCCAAAAAGTCTATTTAGCTAATTTCTCCAAATAAACACGCTAATATTCAACCTGTTACAACGTCATGAACCGTTTAAAACGAATTCTCGGAGAGATCTCCTATTTGAAACCGAAGGTTTCAACACATTAAAAAACCACAGGTTTTTTACACATATCTTCCTTCATCTCCATCTGCTTTAAGACTCTCTCAACGATTACAAAGGTTTTACAGGCACACAAATATCAACGATAAATTTCCCATCTTTTGGTTCTTCCGGATACATTTCAAAACAAGGTTTATCATCGGGTTGGTAGCCGCTTGTAGGAAACCACTGACCATACATCCAATCCCATGCTTGCTGAAAGTCCTGTGCAGTAAGTTCAAAACGGGCGATAACATACTTTGCCGCTTCTATTTCCATCTTCCCTACTTCGCCTTCCACCTTCGTCTCAGCAGGAACCGTGATGCAAACACTCATCCGGAGTTTGTCCTCGATGGTAACGTTTGGGTCATCGTGATAAATAACCAACGATTTGAAGTCTTCACCTCCAATTAAACCTCTTGGTCCCGCCCATGAAAACAATCGATTCCAAATGTCTTCAAAAAGCTTATCGTTGCCTTTGTATGGGCCAATGTGCCGAATGTAGGCAACCGTCATTTTGGGAAGCTCTTTTACTTCCACACTTTTGTTTAATTTCATATTTGTCCTCCATTTAATGGTTTTTAATTCAGGACAAAAATACAGGGTTGGCTTCTCATCGACTTGATGCCTATTGCTCTCTTGTTGACTTAAATTGCGATTGTTTGAATTGTTCAGTCTATATTGAGAGGCTGACATATGAAAATAGTGCTTAAAATTCCGAGAAAAAATGGAAATGTCAGAAAAGCCACATTTGTACGCAATATCCGAAATGCGTTCCTGTTTATTTGAAACAATGAGCGTGGCCGCTTTTTCGAGTCTGACCCTTAAAATAAACTGAAAAGGAGTTTCTCCGACAATCGACTGAAAGATTCGACTAAAATGAAATTTTGAAAAATTGGCCACAGATGCCAATTCTTCAAGTGTCATGGACTTTTCAATGTTTGATTCTATATAATCAAACGTCCGATTGATTCGGAAGAGGTATTCAGTATTCAATTCTTTTTTTTCTATCATGTTCCTGTCAGATGTTCCGTAACTTATTTAACTGATCAACGGGTTTTATATAGGATTTCGATTCTGCTCTGGCGATCTTACCGCCAAACAAGTACTTCAAAAAACGATCCTCTATGCCGGAAATTTCAGAAGGCTCTACTTCTTCCAACAGCGCCAGATTGTATTCCAAATCAAATTTCATCTGCGTTATGCTCGCCAAGATGGAGCGGTTGTTGGTTGTAACGACCTCGGGAGCTGTAAACAATTCAAACCCCTTAGCCAAGTCTGAAAAGCCATTCCTCGTCAATAAGGCATGCACCCGGACAGGCAACACATCGAGTGCTTTGTTCAACGAACGTCCCATCACCAAAATAGAAATCATGGTGGGATGATGCAAAAAATGGATCACCGAACCGCCTTTTCTTCCGGTTGACAATAAGGATGCGTACCACTCCCCGGGCAGCGATCCGCTTTTCGATGCCTCCATTTTTACAGGTTTAATCCTGGCAATCGTAAGCAGTTTTGCCGTCGCTCGAATAATCATAATTATATTTACATTAAATAGATTCAACAATCAAAATCCAGCCCTACAAAGCTTCCACCCGCAAAACCCATAAAGCACATTTGCGAGCATCATGAGCAACGCATTAAAAAACCGAACGGTTTTTTACACACTCTTAACCCCGTCACATTCATGTCAATCGTCCGTTTTTCGATCTCAAAATCCAAAGGCACATTCTCATCCCCAACCCCGAACACAACACGAGCAAATCAAGTCCACCAAGCTCAGAAGTGAACCTCTGCTCTCTTCATTCCCTTCTATTATTTTCTTAACACACTAAATAACTCACTCCAACGGCCAAAAGCAATTCCAATCCAAAGCATGTGTCGCTCCTTCCAGTCGCGAATGTGTTGCACGCAAATGTGCGCTTCGCCCAAGAAAGTTAACTCCAAACGCACTAAAACCCCGCCCGCAACACTCGCAAAGTCCCCAAACGCAATACAACCCCGCCCGAAAAAGCAGCGACACCCACAAAACCCGCTAAGTATCCAAACGGGCGCTATAGGCAACAAAGTCGCCATACGCTGGCAAAGCTAGCTGCATTGCGTCCGTCGCCCAAAGTCACATTAAAAATCCGCAGGATTTTTACACATTCAAAACCGCAGGTTTTGACACATAAAAAAACTGCAGGTTTTTTTGACACATTCGAGCGAAGCGAGACACATCAAAAATCCGAAAGATTTTTGCACATTCTCTCCGCACTGTCGTTTTATTGCTTGAGAATGTCTATCAATCCCTTATTGATATACAATGTTTCTCGACCAATCCTCTGAGATTGAAGGATTCCAATGGATTCCATCTCCTTCAAATAGCGTGACGCGGCTTTTCTCTCCACATCCAATCGATCAACAACATATTCAATCTTACAATATGGCTGCTCAAATAATAACTCGACAAATTCCTTTCGATAAATCTTGGGAGACATTGTCTGCACTTTAATGATTGATTTGTCAAGATAATTCTTGATGTTCGATATCCGAGCGATCGTATCAATAGATGTTTTCTCAATGGCCTTTAACATAAAGATTATCAATTCATCCCACTCTCCCAAACGATTGGTTTTATTCAATAAACTGTAATACTTAGGCTTGTTATCGATTATATAGGAGCTTAAATACAGAATTGGGACATCGATCAAATCATTCATGATCAGAAACAGAATGTTCAAAATCCTACCAGTCCTGCCGTTGCCATCATAAAATGGGTGAATACGCTCAAATTGGTGATGCAGAATGGCGAGCCGAATCAATGGTGACAAATCATCATCAACCTGGTTGAAATGCTCGATGAAATTTGACAACAAATCTAATATCACATCATAATCTTGGGGAGGTGTATAAACGACCTCTCCGGTCTTGTCATTTTTTAAAACCGTCCCTGGTATCTTACGAATACCAGCTGTATTATCAACCAATAATTGTTGAATTGAAATGATGTCGTTGACTTTTAGGAATCCCTGGCGCTTGATCAAGTCAAATCCATTGAATATCGCCTTACGGTAATTGACAACCTCCTTTGCGGCAACTGAATTATTCAGTCTGTTTATCGTCAGAGCCTTGTAAAGCTCATCATGGGTTGTAATAATATTTTCAATCTCAGAACTATCCTTCGCCTCTTGGAGTACAATCGCATTGACAAACATCGATTGATTGGGTATTATCTTTGCGATCCCCTTCAACTCAGCCAATGCAGCGGAAGATCGACTGACTTGCCTTAATACATGAATCGATTCAACCTTCTCTCTTAAAGGTGGAAGGTAATCAAGTCCCGAATCTGGTGTCTTTTGTCCCATATCACGATAATTTGTCCCAAATACACAAAAAAAAGGACAAGTGAAAGTCGATTAACCGATTTTTGTATGCCGCCTAACGACTAACTTCAAGCACTATAAATATAGGCTCTTTAACTTTTTCAACGGATCAACAGGGAGATATCCAACCCTTTTTAGTAACTTCCCGCCAACCTACAGTCAAAACCACATTTGAAACCAAAGGTTTCAACTTTAAAAAAACCGCAGGTTTTTCACACATTCTTCTCTTATATTCGAGTGCTTTGTTCAACGAACGTCCCATCACCAAAATAGAAATCATGGTGGGAAGATGCAGATGCATACCACTCCCCGGGCAGCGATCCGCTTATCGATGCCTCCATTCTTACGGGTTTAATCCTGGCAATTGTAAGCAGTTTTGCCGTCGCTCGAATAATCATAATTCAATTTACGTTATATGGATTCATACAATCGATCGCTTCACCTTTCATCGCTTAAAAAATCAACCCATATTGGTTGAATATTCAAAAACAACCGAAACGAGTTGATTGATTCAAGTTTCTCCCATAAAATCCAGCCCATCAAAATCCCCGCCCACAACACCCGCAAAGACTACGACGTCCGCAAAACCAAGCAATCAGCAAGCACAAAACACATTTGCGAGCATCGCAAGCAACACATTAAAAAACCGAAGGTTTTTTACACATTCTTATAAACCTTCACCAAGGCATCTCATAATTCACATGATCATCATCCATATCCAGATCATCCATCGAACAATTCAGCCGCTTCGCCTCCTTCGTTAAAAAATCCATAAAATCGTAATAGGCATCACTTCCCACAGCCCCTTTCTTTAGCAGGTCGGGCAAGCTTCTAAAAGCACGCTTGCCACCACCCAGCTGGATGAAATCAGCGTTTATAAACCGCATGTATTGGTAGATGCAATCATTGCCTCCATACAGCCCACCATTAATGTATTCAATCAACGACTCAGCTCCTTTCGGGTCGTAACTTCGCATCGCTTTCTCCAGCCAATACTCAAGTTGAAGGATCATTGCCACATCCATCTTACTCATGCCCTGGTAGTTCATCGCGTATTTCAAACCGGCGAGCGAAAAAAGAGCGTGCACCCAAGAAAACTGAGTTCCCAGACACGGTTGATCTTCCATCGCAAGATGTCCGTACGACCGTTTCAACCGAGCTCCCTCGTATGCCTTTCTCACCTCGTAAGAAAAACTACTGAGCAACTTCAGACGGTTCTCCGCACCCGGAAAATTGAGTTTATCCTCACCAAGAAAGAAATTCGTGATGGCATCATAGAAGTATTCAAGGTCACCGCGTGTACCCCATAGTTCAACCCCTACCCCTCGTTTTGTTGGTACCATGTATAGCATATGCAAACAGTTTTATTGTATTATTGTATTATCGTTTTATTGTATTTCGGTGTACGGCTTTTCAAACCGGCTCTCAACAATCTAAAAACTTTCTCCTCTAAAAAACTCCAAACGCAAGCGGCTGATATGTCGCCTGTTATCACCCCTTTTGTTCCATTCCGTTTAATAGGATTAAAGATCGATTAGCAAATATATCATTGAATTCAAACACAACAACTCAAAACGGTTGTTTTTTCAAAATCAACCATTTTTAGTTGATAGATTCAAGTCTCTCCCGCTAAGTACCCAAATTCAATGCAACCCCGCCCGCAAAACCCGCAAAGTACCCAAACACAATGCAACCCCGCCCGCAAAGCCCGCTAAGTCCCCAAACGTGCACTGTAGGCGACAAAGTCGCCGCACGCTGGCAAAGACAGCTGCATTGCGCCCGTCGCCCAAAGTCACATTAAAAATCCGCAGGATTTTTACACATTCAAAATCGAAGATTTTGACACATAATAAAACCTTCGTTTTTTTACACATCCTACCCCTCGCTTTCAGAGCATTGATTTAATGTTTTAACAAGTTGATAAACAGTTGTAACCGGATTCTGTTCATGAAAAGGTTTATCCTGCTGGTCTAAAAAGAGTTTTCTTGCACTTTCGATCGCTGTTTGCTGTGATGCTCGATGATCCTTTTTTAGTTTATCATAGATCCCTGTACAAAAGGAATACCTCTTTCCTTCATCCACATAGTTAATACTCCACAACTTGCTTAGCTGATCATAATAAAAATACCGTCGTTGAGTAGTATCTGTATAATTATAATGAAGATAAAACCACAGTTCAAAAGCATCGTTGGAATAAGCAACCTTGAAACTCAGTGATAGCGCTTTGTGTATTGCATTATCAAATGCTTGAAATTCTACCTCGCCTATATTGACATCCATGTCGAAAATACACCAAACCTCATCGTATCCATCACCACGCACCATTTCTTCTGCGCATTCTACCAACTTAAGCTTGCTTTGCCCCTCAAGATTAACAACCTCATATTGAGAAGCTTTTTTCTTTTTGTTCCAAGGCTTCTCAAGATCCGTTTTCTTAGTGTACGTCTTAGGCTTCGGCATCTTCAAGATGGGCAAAAAGATTGTTAAGGCCACCAACAAAAGGAATGGCACCGTATTTTCCCTTGATGTAGTTTTTCTCGAAAGAATCGGTATCTCTTACGCCCTTGAATTGCACCAACGTATATAAGTGGCTGGCACCGTAGGTATCTTTCTCCACAAAGTCAATCTGATCTCTTCGAAGCAAGTCAGCCGATAACAAATTGGTATCGTGCGTAACAAAAATCAATTGCCCACTCTTATTACCCTGAGAATTAAACAATTCAACAATTTTTTGCGTAATCATCGGGTGAAACCGAGCATCAAATTCATCAATCACCAACACTCTTCCTTGTTTGAGCGCATTGATGATAAATGTGCTAATCTCATACATCTTGTTTGTTCCTTCTGACTCATACAAACTCAAAGGAAATGCCATCTTTGAATAGATTTTTTTTTCAGCGTCGTACACATCTTTAACTGCGACAACAACCTTCTTTCTTTTATCCAAGTTGCCACCCTCTCCAATATTATCACCCACCAATTCAATGGTGTCCAATTCATTAACACCCATATCTGCCATTGCAAGAAACGTTCGTACTTGCTCCTTTCTGCCCGGCAATTCCAACGTCGCAGTCGTCTGTTCAAATGCACCCGGGTGTTTCAATCCATCAATGACCATCATTCGAGAAATCTCATTAACCAGCATTTTGGAGATTTTTCCCATACCAAACGCAGCCAATGACGTTAAAAACAACGAATTCTGTCTAAAAATGGGATTACCAATTTCGTTGTCAATCAACTTCATAACCATATCACCTTCCGGAAAGTTCTTTTTATTAATGCTGCTCAAGGTATCATTCTCTCTAATAAAAAAGGGCTGTTCTCTTTTACCGGGGGTTGCGTAGAGCCATTCACTATAAATCTTATCACTATCAGCCTGAAATCCATATCGATAACGAACTCCTTCACAGCGAAAAACGAGTTGCATGAACACAGGTTTGTCAATTGTCTCGGTCGACAGTAAAAAAGGCGTCATATACTTCTCCAGAATTTGCTCATCTTTCACAGAATACTGTACAACCCGAATAAAACTACCCAATGCCTTAACTATATTACTCTTTCCGGATGCATTGGCTCCGTAAATACCTTTTGACTTTAACAGGGTGACGTGATCATCCCCAAGTTGAATAATTGGATCCACATCCAACCTGGAATACTTCGATTTCAGCTTTGCCGCTGTCATATTCAACGTGTTCAATTCTTTGAACGACTTGAAATTCTCAACACTGAATTCCTCAATCATGGATATCTCTTATTTGTATTTTTGGTATCGAACCGCACAAATATAACAATACCAAATCGATTTAGTTGAGTTCAAAACGGATAATACCTCGCATTTAATACTTATTAACGATTACTCATCAAACAACTCGATTATAAATTATTCGACAACACTGTCGGTTAGTTAGGTCATGATTCCAACTCTTCGGGCAATTCATACGAGATCGTTTCAGCATCAAATATAAATACTTCTTTACTTGGAAACTTCAATCTTGCAGCTTGTAACATTCCTTCTTTTTTCCCAAACACAGATAAATAAATAGTGTCAATAGAAGAATTATTAATTTGACCAAAAATATGGTCGTCATTATCTGCTAGTGAACTTCCAATAATAACAAGGCTACCAGATATTTCTCCCAACTTTTGAAAACAGTGTTTTAGATATTCATTATCATTGATAACATCAACTTTATCTTTATGCTGAAAAACACAAACAACTTCTTGCCCTTCATTATTTAGCACATCTTCAAGTTTATTATACAATGCTTTATGGGGTTGCTGAGTAATTTTCTTATTAAGCATCCCATCTCTATATATATGAAAAGCACCATGAAGAAAAAATAAATTTTGAGTTGGGCTATTAACATCAAAAACAAACTCTTTTGCATCAAACAATTCTTGCGGGCAACTACCATCATCTATTCGTTTTATCACATCATTGCTTTTCTCTTCCTGAAAAAGAATCTTAACGACCCTATCGATATCTTTTGCTTGCCAACCTTTCCTAAACGTCTTAGAATACTCTGTTATTTCTGCAACAAAATGCGTTTTTGTAAGAAACCTACAATCTTTTTCCAAGGAATTCGCCTCGCTACCAAAACTAAGTTTAATAGTACCGTTTGTCCTAGCTTCTTTTATTTCCGTGTATATATTATTTTGTTGTTCATTTAAATCTTCTTCAATAAAGTTTAATGAAGATTGAAACGCTATTGTATTCTTCTTCTCATCTTCATTCGGCTTATATTTTAATAACAAAAGATACAATAATGTATCATAATTTAATGTAAAATAATTAGTAAACTCTTTGAGCAAAATATATACACCACTGTTTTTATCAGTATAGATATTTTTAATTTCATCCTTCACAATCTCGTGAGCCGCTTGCATAAAGTCCAGCTTTATTTTATTGCCGACATATTTTTTAAGAAAAACATTTCTTTGATCAATATCTTCATCAATCCTTCCGATAAAATACTCTAAATCAAATCCACAACCCTCAATCATGTCTATTGCATCGTTGTAAATAAACTTATTGTTCTTGGTCATCTTTTTAAAAATGTCTTCATAACCAGTTTTTACACCTAAGCCATAATTAAAACCATTTGCAATTAAAAGATTATTGCTTTGACCTTTAATTTTTTCAAGAACTTCCTTGTAAGTAAGAATTGTGTTTTTCTCCATATCATGCATTATTTATAATATTCAAGATTCGCAAATAAATTCTTAGCAGTCACCACTAATCCACCCATCAAGGTTGAAAACATATTCATCATCGGTATCAAAGTCTTTAGCAATGATACTGGAAACACTTGAACGTGCTCAATATCTTATATTGAGATAGGTTAGCGATTCACAAGCTACTCCGGGCGCAATGCGCGCACGCCCGTAAACCCTAAAAGCACAAAACTCAAACAGCAGCCCCAAGCGTGCGCTGTAGGCGACTACGTCGCCCTACGCATGCAACGCATGCTGCATTGCGCCCGTCGTTGCCCTCGTTACGCCCGCAAACTTTCAGCAAATTTTACAATTCACCCAGAAGGCGCACATTTGAGACGAAACGTTTCAACTTTACCTTTGCGTTGTCAGAAATACTCTACCTAAAAGAAATTTATTGATTTCAAAACATCCCCATTACCGGATACAATGTTATTAAAATCCAACATTGATCTATAATTTTTAAAACATGATAAAATACAAAACTTATAAGAAATTAAATTTGTTAACTCTTTAAATACCCATTCTAGATTATAAGATTCATCAACAGATAATGTTGTACCACCAGAATAAATAAATGGGAGATTTACACCTAATGGATCAGTTATCAATAATCCAACTCTAGCTCTAGTATAATAACTCTCAGTAATAATCCATTTTATAGACCAGCCATTCAGCTCAATCCCTTCACATAATTCATTATTGATGTTATAAATCTCAAACTTAAATTTCCGCATATAGTCTTCAATCGAGTTGTCGTGTATAACTCTAATTTTATACTTAATGACATCTCCTATCTTCTCTGAATCAAATATTTTTAAATTCTCATTAAATATTAAGATAGCATCCATATTATAATTATATCAATAAATCGTTTTAAACCCCAGATACACGATGTAACATGCTGAATAACTGAGCAATCCACAAACAATTTCCCAACCAATCGAGCTGATAAACAGTGGAAAGTTATTGAAAAAAGTGTTAGATACCAAGAGAGAAAAGCAAAACATACTTTACGAGAAATGATAAACGCTATGCTGAACCTAACTAAAATCTGTTGTCAGTGGCGAATGCTTCCTAGAGATTTTGGTCCTTAGCAAACAGCGCACTTCTCTTTCCGCAAATGAAAGAGAGGATAAGTCTTTGAAAAGCGGATGCACCATCTTCGCCAAGCAGTCAGAAAGACAAAAGATAGAGATTCCAGTCCCAGTATTGGGATTATTGATTCAAGAAGCGTGAGAACCGCTCATCATTTTGATAGGGCAGCATATGGCTTAGATGGTGGCAAGAAAGTGAAAGGAGTAAGGAACATCTATATAGTTGATTCGCTCGGACTGCCAATGGCTGCAAAAATGCATGCCGCTAATATTCATGACAGTGCGGGTGGGGTGGATACGACTAAGCTTCTTCAATACTACTTCCCAAGGCTGAAAAAAAATCATTGCGGATGGAGGTTTTCGAGGTAACTTAGTCGATTTCGTAAAAGGTTATGGATGGTATCTATCTGTAGTTCTTCGCCCAGAAGAATCATCAAAGAAGTTTCAAGTGTTTCCATTTCAAAGGATTGTAGAGCGGACTTTCTCATGGATTGAAAACTACAGAAGAATGACCACCGATTATGAATTCAAGACCGAATCGGCGGAAACCATGTTGCAAATAACATTCTGCCAAATCATGCTTAAAAAACTTACTCAATAAATTCAAAACAGCTTCTTAGTTGAAACGATTAAATTTTGACTAATTGTGAGAACAAGAAAAAGCATCGTGCTCCCTTCAAATCCCAGTTGGGTATAGAAGCAATCAAGGAAGAAGAAACGCCCAAAGTTCTATAAAATTGATCGCATTATTCTTTTGGTTTGACAATAGATTGGAATTTTTCTTTCATATAAATGAGAAGCTGCGAGTATTCTATGTCTACCATCAATCAGATAATTATCATCCTTATTGAGGATTGGTAAGGATATAGGCAAACCAAACTCCCACATCCAAAGGGTATTCATAATTCTTTTATTACTAGAAATTGAATTATCAAATACATCATTGGTATTCAGTCCATCATCTTCTATAACACTTAACAAATCAGAGATACAGTACTCATTAATTACTATTGAATCCCCTCTTGGAAAACAATCCCAAATTGAATGAATACCCTTCAATTGTTTATACCTGTTCAATCTTTGAATATATATATCATCATTTAAAGCACTATCACGATCAAATGGTCTACACCGCATTTTGCATAATGGATATTCCACTGTGATACTTTTGCTATAACATCCACACCCGTGGCAAAAAGCTAATTCACATCTATTAAATCTGGAGGTTTTAGTAATCAAAACCTTAAAACAGATTTTGCAGAAAGGCGAATTTATATTCCAGTCAATTGAAACGCCACAAAAAACACAAAAACCAGCGTGTATATTATTCATTATTGTACTATTAGATGATATTTATTACCATATTTTATAATTCATCCTAACTGACAGAACTACGTTCACTTGGGGATTAACGTCTGCTATCCTGTGGAATCCCAGTTACGCTGTTTCAGGCTGCAACCTTTCTTTCCGCACCGACACACCAATTGAAATACAACTTATGTTAAATTCGGATTTTCTTTCTTCTCACAATACATATTACCTTCATACATATAGCAATATTGGCCCCTTTTTGACCTTAATTATTTAAGGTCAATCAATATTACATAGTACAGACCACCCATCTTTTCGTCACTTATAATAGATACACTATATAGTAGCAAAAGCAATTATGAACGATTTACGTTCCATGTTGATGAAGACTCTGCTCTAGTGCTATCTTTAATGACAGATCATCGTCAATTTTGAGCAACAAGAGCACAAACATGATCAGCAACCTTGTGTATGCTATTTCATGTGGTTGTTCTTCATCAGCCGGAGCATTGTTACCATGTGCATAACAGTTCCTAATTGCATATGCATTGGTAAACCTTTCATTGTTCAAAATAAAACTGAAATAGTTCTGCTCTTCCGGCGTCAAGAGTCTATTGTAACTTGTTACCCAACCGGCTTTCTCCATATCCAAAATCACTTTTTGCATCTCTGCCGGGTAATGCCAGAACGGACAGGCTTTGTATTTATACAAGTGTTGAAGGACAATTATCTTGGGCCAATCGAGGACTTGCAATATTGAGTCTTCACCAATCTTAACGATTCCTTTATCAATCAATGGCTGCAAACGATTTAATTTCCACTGCTTATACTTTGAGCAGTCAATTGGTTTCATTGTTATCAAAAGCGATAAAAAAGAATGATGACGCTCATCCTTATAGGGCTCTACGTACTGCAGCATACTTTGATCTCCCATCAACAGATTAAACAACGTCTGTAAATCCGTATTGTTCTCATTGGCCACGAAATATTTCTTATCCACACAACTGGCCGAATCAGTAACCTTAATTGATGATTCCAAAACTAACAGTTCTGGATCAATTTCACCCTCCTTCGAGTACAGATTATACTGCTTAACCACAGCATCCAACTCGGGAGCCAAGGCTCTGAACTTTTCCACATAAGAGCTCTCTACTAATGGAACAGTTATCTTTTGAGCAGGATACCCGTATTTTTTTTTCAAGAGATCTTCGTAAAAAGACTTTATTGCATCCTCCACTCTTTTGCCAGTTGCCTTAAGAACATTTACCATTGAAGTCATCTGAACCACAACAAGCTGATCCTTCATTTTGAAATCAAGATTCTCTCTGTAAGTATCCTTTGCTGACAATCCCATCACCCTCTCCATAACACCTTCCTGACTACTCATGCTTATCAGATTGATGAAACTCATTCTTGATAGATACTCGAAGACATACTTGAAATAGTAAATAATGTCAGAATAACTAAGTTTATCTATCAGATTTGCATCATACCCACGAACAAAGTGGCCTTCTTCATCAGTGAAGCAAAAGACTGGCTTAATCCTCTCTTCTCTTGACATCTGCACAGTTGCCCGTATTTGTACGCCCATACCCGGCTTAGAATCTTGACGAATCTGTTCCTGCTCAAGTTTTCGGGCTTTTAAGCGTGTCTTTGGGCTTAGTGTAAAATTGGTTTTGTCATCTTTAGCATTAATCACCAGCTTCACATAATTCAAGTTCGCATTCATCCCCCTATCAAGATACTTGCTTATTATCTCCTCTTTCTCTACAAGAGACAAAGCGGGAGGGATAATGATAGGTTCTATTGGGCTCAGTTCGTGTTTTGCCACATAATGGTCAAGCAACCACTCAGCTGTGTTTGCGTGGTCTTTAAGCAATGCTGAAATAGTTTTATTATGCCATTTTACTATTTTGCCACACCTCAAAATATCGCGTAACTTGTAAAGGCCACCTTCAGCAACAGCTTTAAGGTTCTCTTCGTTCAAGATGCCTTTAATATTAAATTGATCAACTATCTTCCAAAAGGTTTCTGTGTAGTCAAACTCAACAGAATTGTAAATTGCAACTAAGTCGTTCGGATTAATGCCGGTAAAAAAGCTTGCAACTTTTTTGTTGAAACTTTCAGTCTTTGCAATGAAATCCTCGTTCCATTCCTTAAGAGTAATATCATTATTTACAAATTGGCGGATATGGTACAACTCTATTACCTCATTGATATCTACATACACTCTGTCTTCTGAAAACGATTCAATTACAGGAGTCGCCAACTGCAAGTTGAAAGATATACTCGTATCACTGGTTGAGTAGAAATGGACTCTTTCTTTCATACGCAAATTCTATAAGTTAGCATATACACTATTTGCATGATATAAAATTAAATATAATATAATTCAAACTATTCAGACAAAATCGAAAAGAACATTTATAAATATTTTTTTTATCTAGTTT
>JAFGWG010000157.1 GCA_016937255.1 Bacteroidales bacterium | reverse complement strand
TGGAACTGGTGTCGGCATGGGCGACAGCAGCAAAGCCGCTCAGGGCAGCAAACATTGCAACGGCAACGCGGTTTTTCTTCAACATGTTAGAATCTCCTAGAATTTGATGTAATTTAATCTGATAGCATTTCAATACAGTGCAGTCTCAGGTCATCTGCTTTTTTACTTCGCATGAATGACTCAGTAGAACTATCTTCTATTGCATTTATATCAATAATTTCAGAAATTGATTTACTTTTTCTTGACAAGATTACAATATGCTCACTAATATGAATGGCTTCGTTTACATCATGTGTGACAAATACAATAGTTACCTGAGTATTTTTCCATATAGATAACAAGCTATCCTGTAAAGAAGCCCTCATTTGAGCATCCAGGGCTCCAAATGGTTCATCCATCAATAATACTGCAGGCTTATTGGCTAGTGCACGCGCAATCTCAACTCTATGCTGCATTCCACCGGAAAGCATTTTTGGATAATAATTTTTAAACCCGGAAAGGCCGACAAGTTGAATATATTCGTCTGCTAACCTGTCTGCTTCAACTCTTCCTAAACCTCGGCGCATAGGCCCAAAGCGTACGTTTTCTTTTACGGTTTTCCATGGAAATAATGTGTGCTGCTGGAAAACAATACCTAAATCAGCGCTTGGAGATTTTACTTCATGTCCATCAATAATGATGCTGCCATAAATAGGTTTATAATGACCTCCAATAGCATTTAAAAGGGTGCTTTTACCACAACCAGATGGACCAATTAAAGATGTGAAAGAGCCTGCTTTTAAATTTAATGATAGATCATTTATAATGATCTTTGTGTCAAACCCAGATTTGAATCCCAATGAAAGTTGTTGAATTTCAATGTTTCCTATATCATTCATGATGTCACCTCAGATAAAACTAAATTATTCAGCCCACGACAAGAACTTGTTTTTTATCATATAGATAAGACCGGAAGTAATGGAGCTTAATATACCTATAGTTAGCATGCCAACAATAATATTACCGTATTGAATTAGTTGATAGGATTCCCATGTGAAATATCCTATACCATATCGTCCGCTGATCATTTCCCCGGCCAAGAGAGCAAACCATGCTGCACCCATACCTACAGACATTCCGACAACAATATTTGGAATAGCATATGGAATTACTACATGAATCAAAACTCCCAGATTTCCTGCACCCAGAGATTGGGCAGCTTTCACAAGCTCTACAGGAACCCTCTTTACTCCATCCCAACAATTTAATATGATGGGAAAAACAGCCCCTAGGAAAGTAATAAAAATTATACTTTCTTCGGTTGTTGGCCAAATAAGAATTGAAATTGGAACCCAAGCAATTGCCGGAATAGGTCTAATCAACTCAACGTATGGAGCTATAATTAGTCGTGCAATCTTGCTATAACCTAAGAGTAATCCTATAGTTATTCCCACAACAGAAGCCAAAGAAAATGACAATATAATTCGATACATACTCCAATATATATCCTCCCAGTATTTTTTTGTAGCAACTACAGATTGAAAAGAAGTTAATACGTGGAAAGGAGTTGGTATATTGGAGAAATCTAGAAAAAAATTTACGTCATTTTGCGTTAAAAATTGCCAAATAAAAATTCCTAAAAAAATTGAAATTGATGACCCTAATATTTTAAATATATTTCTAACCATAACAATTTTCATATCAAAATAAATTCGCTTCATGAAAATCATTAATTTTTTTTCAAATGAAAAAATTTCTTTTCTGATATTGAATAAGTCTGCATTCATGCCTTTCACCGTAAGTAAATTATAACTACAAAGAAAGCTGCCATTAATTAATGGTCCAATTTAACATGATGATCTATGCTGTGTTTTATCCTCGAATTTTTTGAGAATAAAACACACCTAAAATACTTATTTCATGCTAAATGGTTGTAAGCATTTCGTTATATGTTAAAACCTGTTTTCCAGGGTTTTGCTTCTGCGCTTGTTGACTTGTCATATATGCTCGATATTTATTTCCATTATCAACGTAATAAGCATATTTCCCAAACAGTTTAAGTCCTGTTACATGATCATACACATAAGTTGCATTAACAGTTTTATGGTTATCAATATCATATTTCAATTTTGAAAACATTGATCTTATTGACTTAAACTTTTTGATACCTTCACCCTGCACCCATATTTCAGGAGGTAACTTTATGTTTTCTTTTGGATTATATGCTTCGGTTTTTGCCTTGTTCAAGTTTAAACCTAATTCTTTGTAAGCAAGCTCTTGATATTCTGGTTGCACCCACTCCTTGAAGTTTAAAGGCGGAATATTTGCATGTTTAGCCAAAATAGAATGGTCAAACTTTAGTGTTTCTATCCATTTTTTGGTGATGGCGGGATTCATGGTCAAGTACCCGCCGTGGCTGTAATACAAATATAGAACTTCTTTAGGAATCATGGTCCATTTTGACATCATCTTACTTGCTTTATATGGATTTTTTATTATCCATTGACATGCTTCTATCACCGACTTGTCGTAGGCGACAACTATAGCCGGATATTTTTTTGCAAAAGATTCAGTAACAACTGCGCCATGAAGGTATGGTATATGAGTTTGTGATCCATTATATATCATTCTACCAACACCCTTGTATTCCATATATTCGGATATTGGACAAAAATCGGCGTGGGCAGATATTTTATCCGCTGTTATAGCTGCGATACCTGCCATTGGACTTTGATTAACAATTTGAAAGGATGAAATTGGTATGTGTTTTTCTTGAGCCATTACATAAAGCATTCCCCAAGCAGCACTTCCTACTGGGACCGAAATTTCTTTTCCTTCCAGTTGTTTTATACTATCGATTTTTGATTTTGCTGGCACAACAATACCATTACCAGCACCATCAAGATTATACCCTGTCATAGTTATTAGATATGATTTTTCCTTTGCTAATTGTTGAAATTTAGCCCCGTTAACTACGAGTGGATAATCTCCCATTGTACCAAAATCTAACTTACCAGCGATCATCATATTAGTCATTGGACCACCAGAGCTGTAGTTTCGCCAAATTATGTTATATTTGACACCAGCATACTTTCCTGAGTGCGGCAGATTTTTTTGTAATAACCCTAAACCTTTAATTATTGTTCCAGCCGGATATGTGTCCGTACACATTTTTTGATAACCAATACTAATTGTGATTGTCTTGGCGAGAGACGGCTCTGCAGCTAATAGTGAAACTGCAGCCACTGCACATGCTGAAATTCGTAACATTAAAATACCCTCCAACCTATCGAGACCTGTACCAACATGTAAGCAATTCTTATGCCAAATAATAAAATTTATAAAAACAGATAATAAACAATAGGTTAAAATTATTAAATTACACGTATATCACATTTCATGTATCAAAATAGTGCAGTCTGCTTCAAAACTGTGCACTAATATTGTGCGTTGTCTAACTCAAAAATTAAATTTGACCATTATGAGATAGTTAATATAATGGCTTAGGCTTTCCTGATTAATAACAATTTCGTTAGATTAAGGTGGTTGAAAGGTGATCGCCGGTCTTGTGCAGAGGATTGCTCCGATCTCGAATCGGGAACGAATTCATATTTTTCTGACGCCTCGCATATTATGCTTCCCGCGATTTGTTGTTTATGGATAAAAAAGTATCATCTTGATATTAATACAATTCGTTGAATATTAATTCACAATTGGCTTATGAATGGGTCGTTGCCGCAATCCATGATGATACTTTTTTGTCCGTTAACATTGGTCGCTACCCGTCGTAAGGCGATCTTTGCCAGAACGCTGTTTAGCCATGCTGACCTACTCCAAATGAGAGTAGTGCCTGCGGTAAATAACTTGCGTTGTAGGGCGCGAATGGCATGGGTTAAAGACAATTTTAACTGCTCGCCTCGTTCATGCCGCCGCCTCGGTCATTGTGCTAATCAGGTATCTTCGTGCACACAATGCTCGGCGCGCAAATGATCCAGCCACTGACTGGATATTCTTTCCAATAAGCGATTCTGACTCTGACGTGCCGTTAGATTGTCCAGATCTACC
>JAFGWG010000156.1 GCA_016937255.1 Bacteroidales bacterium | reverse complement strand
GGGTCAGAAAAGAGAGGAGCTTTACGAAGGTAATACCGGCACTTCGGCATTCGATCTGGAAATAGATATGAGTACATATTCGCAGGGAGTGTATATACTCCGCATCATTGGCAATGGAGCCGTGAAGACTTTCAAACTGATGCGGGAGTAGTTTTCCAAGGATGCACTCTTGTCCTCCCTGTTGTTAAATCATAGTCGGACGAAGAGAGATCCCGCTTTCGGATATCTATTCGTCCCGCA
This sequence comes from Bacteroidales bacterium, assembly GCA_016937255.1. GTDB lineage: Bacteria > Bacteroidota > Bacteroidia > Bacteroidales > DTU049 > BM518. The sequence goes on along the minus strand of JAFGWG010000156.1, from coordinate 11,934 downwards.
TCGTATTTGCATTGGGCGGGACAAGAGATCATCCGAGTCTGGCTGATGCACTCATTCCTCCATATCATTAATTGCTGTCTGACGATGAGAGATCAACCCTAAAAAACACCAAATTCCTGCTCCATCGTCCCGAAAAGCAAGTTGGAGTCGAGTGAGGGTCATGGAGCAGGGAACAAGGTAGCCATGGTTCGCCTCACCATGATTCTCCTGTAGTCGGAATGATGATGAGGGTATTTGTGTTGGGGCATTTTTTATGAAATAATCTCACTCAACTCCAGCCACCTCATTTCCTTCTCATCAAGCAAGTCAGTAATTGTTTGATAGCGCTCGGAGGCTTTGGTTAATTCTTCGGTAGAGTTTGAAGCATTGTTCATTTTAGCAAGTGTGCTTGCTTTTTCACTTTCCAACTCGGCAATTTCCTTTTGCAGGGCTTCAAATTCAAGTTTTTCTTTATAAGTGGCTTTGCGAATATCGCTTTTCGGCTTTTCCTGCTTTGGCTTTTCGGCTTTTTGAGCCTGCTTTTCTTTACTTAGCGCTTTCAATCGTTGCAATCGATATGCGCTGTAATTGGAATAATAATCCTTTATTTTCCCATCACCTTCAAAAATGAAAATATGATCGGCAATTTTATCTAAAAATGCGCGGTCGTGCGTGGCAATCATCAGGCAGCCTTTGAATTGAATAAGAAATTCTTCCAATATATTCAAAGTGTCGATATCCAAATCGTTGGTAGGCTCATCCAATATTAGAAAATTGGGATTTTTAATAAGGGTCATGCAAAGATGTAACCTGCGTTTTTCGCCCCCGCTTAGGTTTGTGTAATAATTGTACTGGGTATTATGATCGAACCCGAAATAATGCAGAAACTGTGAAGCTGAAACACTGGGTGCATCGCCCATTTGAATTTCTTCAGCCACATCCTTCACTATTTCTATAACGCGTTTGTCTTTCTTTATATCAGGATTAATCTGGGAAAAATATCCAAAATGGATCGTTTGTCCACGTTTCACACTTCCTTCATCAGCTTGAATTTCATCCATAATTATTCTGAAAAGCGTGCTTTTCCCAGATCCGTTGGCTCCAACAACTCCAACTCGCTCGCCATGTTTAAATATATGGCTGAAATCTCTGATGACAAAACCCGGTTCCTCGAAACTCTTGTGAATATTATTGAGCTCAAGAATGTTTTTGCCCATTCGGCGGTCTTTAATCTGAAATTCCGGTCTATTATCATCGAAACGACGTGTAGCTTTCATTTCCAGCTCATAAAAAGCATCGATTCGGGCTTTCGATTTGCTGGTTCTCGCCTTGGGCATGCGACGCATCCATTCCAGTTCGGTTCGGTAAGTATTCCGGGCTTTTTCAACTTGAAGCCTTTCGGCAGCTTCGCGCTCGGCTTTTTTCTCAACGAAATAGGAATAGCCGCCATGGTATTGATATAATTGTTGTTGATCGAGTTCTATAATATCATCGCAAACAGAATCAAGGAAATATCGGTCGTGCGTGACCAGCAGAAGTGCCAGTTTTTGTTTATTCAGAAATTCTTCCAGCCATTCTATCATATCGATATCCAAATGGTTGGTGGGCTCGTCGAGAATGATTAGCTGACTATCATCAATCAGAACACGAGCCAGTGCTACTTTTCTAAGTTGTCCGCCAGAAAGGGTCCCAGCTTTTTGGTTTAGATTGCCGATTTTAAGTCGTCCAAGGACTTCTTTCACCTTTGTTTCATAATCCCGTGCAAAAATGGCATCCATTGCCGTAGTGGCATCGCTGAGGGCTTGTTGGTTCTCTTTGCTGTCATTTTCTTCCATGGCCTGAACCGCCAACTCGTATTTTTTGGTGGTTTGAACATATAGGTTATCAGAAACCATGACCAAATCGAGAATGGTTGTTTCCGGATCAAATTCAGGACTTTGTGGTAAATACGCCACACGAATCTCATTTCGCAGGGTGACATTTCCACTATCAGGAATGTCTAAACCCATGATGATATTGAGTAAACTGCTTTTTCCGGTTCCATTGGCAGCAATGAGTGCGGTTTTTTGACCTTCCTGTATTCCAAAGGAAATATTCTCGAAAAGCAATTTTTCGCCGTAGGATTTGGTTAGATTTTCAACAGAAAGCAGGTTCACTTTTTTTTGCAAAGCTATTCAAAATTTATGTCATCCTGGCCCTGTCGAAGGACAGTATAAATTTTCATTTATTCTATTGGGCAAATTTTTCATATTTTTACAAAAACTTTTTCTATGAAATCAATTATATTCTTGATCAGTCTTTTTCTGGGTCTATCACTTCTTGCCCAAACAACAAAAACCTTGCAGCATGATGGTTTAACCAGGCAGTATAAAGAATATGTACCTAGTTCATATACAGGTTCTCAGGGTGTGCCTTTGGTAATTTGTTTGCACGGTTTGGGCGATAATATGACAAATTTTAGTGGTATTGGCATGCATTTGCTGGCCGATTCTGCGCAATTTATTACGCTCTATCCTCAGGCGGTTTCGTCTCCATTTGGTACAGCATGGAATAGTGGTGCCGGTTATTACGGCATTGTGCTTAATGATAATGTAGATGATGTTGGTTTTATTAGCGCATTAATTGATTCTACAGCAGCTATTTATAATATCGATCCTGCAAAAGTATATGTTTGTGGATTTAGTATGGGTGGTTTTATGAGTAATCGTATAGCTAGTCAGCTTCAGCAGAAAGTGGCTGCCACGGCTTCTGTTGCAGGAACTTTTGGACAATACTTTACGCCAAATCCTTACCGCCCGATACCCGTGGCTCATTTTCATGGAACTGCCGATTCAACGGTTAACTATACAGGAAATATGTATGGAAATGATGCTGAAGAATTGGTAAATTGGTGGGTAGATTTTAATAATTGCGATACTCCTGCGGTCATGACAGCTCTCCCAGATATTGCCTCTGATGGATATACTGTTGAACGCTACGATTATAATAATGGCGATCAGGGCTCAATGGTTCGTTTTTATAAAGTATACAATGCTCCACATACCTGGTTGATGCCGGGCGTAAATGATATTTCTTATACGGTTGAAATCTGGAATTTCTTTAAAATGTTTCAGCATACGAGTTTATCTATTGAAGAAAGTACAGATGCAAACATCTCTGTTTTTCCAAATCCTGCCACAGGTATAATTCAAGTGAATTGTTTTAATATGAATGAAGGCGGTGAATATGAGATTCTGGATATTCGAGGAAAAGTTTTTGCTCGTGGTGGCTTCAGTTCCGGATACTTCAAAGTTGATGTTTCAGGTTTTCCCGGTGGAATATATATGCTGAATGTTTTTGATGATGCCAATCATTCCACTACAAGATTTGTTGTGGAGTAAGGTTTAATCTGCGTTAATCAGTTTAATCTATTTCACTGTGTAAATCAGCGTCTCCTACAAAAAATCCTCCATTTCCTTCAGCTTTCTGATTCTGAAAGTAGGTTTTAATTCATGTTTGCCTTCTTCCTTGGCCGGATTAAAATAGATCTGATCCATTCCTGCATTGGCAGCTCCTTCAATATCGACTGCAAAATCATCGCCCACCATCAGGCAGTTTTCAGCTTTAGTATTCATGTCTTTAATGGCATGTTCAAAGATTCTGATATCGGGTTTATTGTAGCCTATTTCCTCAGAAATGAAAACATATTTGAAATAGTTGCGAATGCCACCTCGGTCGAGCTTTGGGTATTGAACTTCCTTAAACCCATTGGTCATAATGGCTAATTCGTATTTTGGCTTCAGATATTCAAGAATTTCAAGTGTGTATGGAAAAAGATAAGCTTTCTCGGCTGTGATGCGAACATACATGTCTGCCATTTGAGCAGCAATATTTGGTTTGTGAATATTGAGTTCTTCCAGACTCATAGCAAAGCGCTTAATGCGCAGAACTTCTTTTGGGATAATTCCTCTGCGATATTCATTCCAAAGTCCATCATTAATCACCTTATATAGGGAATGAAACTCTTCAAAGTTTTTTTTGGTGTGTGGAGTAACGTACATGGTGTACAAATCTTGCAAAGCTTCTTTGGCGCTGCGTTCAAAGTCGAATAAGGTTCGGTCGAGATCGAATATAATGTGGCTGTATTTACTCATCTTGTATAATTATGGCTCAAAGTTAATATCAATTTGCCGGTCTGCAAGTTTGTGGCATGAAAAAAGCCGGATTGAAGTCCGGCTATTGGTTTTTGGTATTGTTTTTTTTGTACTTAAACTGGTTTTAGTGAATTCCAGAATTTATTTACCCCAACAATGGGTGGGAATTTGCCAGTATCCTCAACAATCATAAGATAGCTCCAATTGTTCAATACAAAGGCTCTAATATGTATGTATTTGGTTCCAGATATGATTTGAGCAGTAACCGCAACACCACCTTTCCATCCTGCTGTTGTTTTCGCTGAAACTGTTCCACCAATTGAACTTGCATAATTTGTAACCATGTCATCGGCTACAATTCCGGCTCTTACAAAGGGGATATTCTTTTCTTTGAAAAAGAGAACGAATCTTGGGAAACCCGGTGTTTGTTGTTCCAGTTTAACATGGTGAACAATTCCGGAAGTGCCAGTTCCCAGCATAGTTCTTACTGGTGTGTTGGGGAAATCTATTTCAAATTGAAAAGGATCTACATGGGTTACCCATAAAGGAGCGTTCGACTTAGTCGTAAACGACATTAACATTACAGCAATGAATAAGCTGCCGATTGAGAATTTGATTTTGTTTTTCATGGTAAATGAATTTAATGATTAATATGATTATGAAGCAAAAATACAGCCTAATGTACTGAATATCAGATTGTTTTGGTAAAGATTGCTGAATTAATACGCGTTGTTTTCTTAAATATCATTTAATCAGTCTGTTAGCATATGTTATGAATGATAAATTGTTGTTTTTTACAAATATTTGAAATCACAAATTGTGATTTTGCAAATAATTTTTAAGACAGTACAATTTTCCTTGGCATGTATTTGATTTTTACTTTGAAATTATTATCTTTATCAAAAAAAATCAAGCCATGGGACAAAAGCATATTTGTATTTTAAGTGGAGCCGGCATGAGTGCCGACAGTGGTTTGCAGACTTTTCGTGATTCAAACGGGCTTTGGAAGCAGCATAGATACGAAGAGTTAGCCTCTCCTCAAGCCTGGGAAGATGATCCCGAGTTGGTTCATGAGTTTTACAATATGCGACGTAAACAGCTAGGGCAGGTGGAGCCCAATGCAGCACATAAAGCTTTATTTTTATTGGAAGAAAAGTATGAAGTGAGTATTGTCACACAGAATGTAGATGATTTGCATGAAAGGGCTGGATCTAAGAATATACTTCATTTGCATGGGGAATTGCGTAAAGCCAGAAGTGAAGTGAACCCCGATTATATTGTTGATATTGAGTATGATAAGCTTACTATTGAAGATAAAGATCCTGATGGTCATAAGCTTAGACCGCATATAGTGTGGTTTGGTGAATCGGTTGATGCTTTTGACGATGCCATAGAATTGGTTAGAAATTGCGATGTATTAATAATAATTGGCACATCACTTCAGGTATATCCTGCAGCATCTCTTGTCAATTATGCCCCTCAAGATGCCGATATTTACTATATCGATCCAAAAGCTCAGGAATACATGCAAATGTCGAATGTAAAAATTATTCAGGGGAAGGCCAGTGATAGGGTTCCTGAGCTTGTTCGAGAGCTGATGAAATAGGATCGAAAAATTAAATTATGCTGCTTTTTCAATATTAGAAGATTCAAAAGGCGTTAATTCGTTCAAGGATATTATCTTTGCAAAAAAAATATTTTGATCAAATTACACAGAACGAAGGCAGAGAAATATAAGAATCCAAGAGTGTGGTCGGACTTCAACAGTTTTATCAGACGAAATCGCAGGCGTTTTTTGGTGCGCCAAAAGCCTAGAATTATTTGGTTTACAGGCTTGTCCGGCTCGGGAAAGACAACTTTAGTGGATGCTCTCAATAAGGTCGTTTTATCTAAAGGTTATTTTACCAAGGTTTTTGACGGGGATGTAATACGAACTGGATTAAATCATGATCTTGGTTTTAGTATGGAAGATCGTACTGAAAATATCAGACGAATTGCCGAAGTTGGTCGTATGTTTTTAGATTCTGGCCTGGTGGTGCTTTGCGGTTTTATTACTCCTACCATTGAAATGCGTGAGATGGCTCGCAATATTGTTGGCCCAGATCGTTTTGTGGAGGTGCATGTAAACTGCCCCATTGAAATTTGCGAGCTTCGCGATGTTAAAGGCTTGTATAAAAAATACAGAGAGGGTAAGATTAAGAATTTTACCGGTTTCGACTCTGTGTATGAATCACCGGAGAATCCGGATATAGAGGTGAGAACAGATTTATGGGATATTGAAAAATGTACTCGTTATTTGACTCGTCGCGTTTTGAGAAAGATTAAATTTAGTTGGACATGAAAAATTCTTTAAATCATTTGCAGGAACTTGAATCTGAGTCGATTCATGTGATGCGGGAAATTGCATCGCAATTTGAAAGACCCTGCTTATTATTTTCTGGTGGAAAAGACTCTATAGTTATGGCGCATCTTGCCAAAAAGGCTTTTTGGCCGGCAAAAATCCCTTTTCCTTTTGTGCATATTGATACAGGGCATAATTTTGAAGAAACAATTAGTTTTCGTGATAGCCTTGTTGAGGAACTTGGGGTGAAATTGGTTGTGGGTTCTGTGCAGGAAGCTATTGATAGTGGCAAATCTGTTGAGGAAAAAGGAGTTGGTGCCAGCAGAAATATATTGCAAACCTTAACTTTGCTTGATACTATTGAGCAGAATAAATTCGACGCTTTATTAGGTGGCGCTCGCCGCGATGAGGAAAAAGCGCGTGCCAAAGAACGTTTTTTCAGCCATCGCGATGATTTTGGACAATGGGATCCGAAGAATCAACGACCCGAACTTTGGAACCTCTATAATGGGAAAAAATTTCCAGGAGAGCATTTTCGTGTATTCCCAATTTCAAACTGGACAGAACTTGATGTGTGGATGTACATTCGCAGTGAAAATATAAGATTACCTTCCTTGTATTTCAGCCATAAACGCGATGTGTTTATGCGCGATGGTATGTGGCTCGCTCATGCACCTTTTATGCAATTGAAAGATGATGAGAACTTAGAGCATAAAGTGGTTCGTTGCCGTACAATTGGAGATATTACATGTACGGGAGTAGTTTTATCTGAAGCAAATTGTTTAGACGATATTGTGGCTGAGATTGCTGCCACTCGTGAAACTGAACGTGGAAACCGCGCCGATGATAAGCGAAGTGAAACTGCGATGGAAGATAGAAAAAAAGAAGGTTATTTTTAATAAAGTACTGAACTATGGACAATACATTCGATAGCAATGAATATATCAACATGGAACTCTTGCGTTTTACAACAGCAGGTAGTGTTGATGATGGAAAAAGTACTTTGATCGGTCGTCTATTATACGATAGTAAATCAATACTTGAAGATCAGTACAATGCCGTTAAAGAAGCCAGTGAGCGAAGAGGTGAGGGCTATGTAAATTTAGCACTTCTTACCGATGGGTTGCGTGCGGAACGCGAACAAGGAATTACGATTGATGTGGCATATCGCTATTTTAGTACTCCGAAAAGAAAGTTTATTATTGCCGATACGCCAGGGCATATTCAATATACCAGAAACATGGTTACCGGTGCGTCAACCGCCAATCTTGCAATTATTTTGGTTGATGCCCGCAAAGGTATTCTTGAACAAACTCGTCGACATTCTTTTATTGCTTCATTACTAAAAATCCCTCATGTGGTTTTTTGTATCAATAAAATGGATTTGGTCGACTACAGTAAGGAAGTTTATGATAATATTTTGAGTGACTTTAAACATTTTAGCTCTAAACTTGAAGTTCAGGATATTCGCTTCGTGCCTATTTCCGCATTGAAAGGAGATAATGTTGTGAATCGCTCGGAGAATATGGACTGGTATCATGGCCCAACTTTATTGTACTTGCTCGAAACCATTCATATTGCTTCTGACCATGATTTGGTAAATTGCCGTTTCCCTGTTCAATATGTGGTTAGACCTTTTTCTGATGAGTATCACGACTACAGAGGTTATGCTGGTAAAATTGCAGGAGGAATATTTAAGCCAGGTGATAAAGTAATGGCACTACCGTCGGGGTTTACCTCAACAATTAAACAAATTGACACCTATGATGGGCCACTCGATGAAGCCTACCCGCCAATGTCTGCTACCATTTTATTGGAAGATGAAATAGATATCAGCAGGGGAGATATGCTCGTTCGTGAAAATAATGTCCCTCAAATTAGTCAGGATATTGAAATTATGTTGGTTTGGATGAATGAAAAAGCACTGCAGATAGGTGGAAAATATGCCATCCGACACACTTCAAAAGAGCTTCGTTGCCTAATTAAGGATGTGAAATACAAGGTGGATATCAATACGCTGCATAGAAATTTGGAAGATAAAAATATCGGGCTGAATGAGATTGCCAGGGTTTCAATTCGTACCACTCAGCCTTTATTTTTCGATCGCTATAAAATGAATCGCAATACAGGAAGTGTTATCCTTATTGATGAGACGAATAATGTGACTGTTGGCGCAGGAATGATTATGTAAATTATTTCTCTTTGTAAATTAGAGTTTCATAAATATAGATTTCTGTGCTCTTATTTTTCCATCCGTCTTTTCCAATACCGGCTTTGTATTGACTACAATGACTTACGAATTCTTCAGCATCCCATCCATTTTCAGTGGCAACCTGAGGTAAATATGTACCGCTTAATATACCTTGCTTGATATAAATGCCGTGTTTTCCTATTTCTATTTCATCTATATCATCAATTTTTTGCATTGGTGTTAATACTGAAATTTCAATTTCAATATTATCATATTCGTCTTTGCTAACTGGACTAAATCGGCGATCGTTAAATGCTGCAGCATAAGCCATTTCTTTTATATTTTCACAAATCTCCTGGTCTTGTCTGAATGTGCCAATACACCCTTTAAGTTGACCGTTTAAGTATAGAGTAACAAATACACCGCATTTTATCTTTAGATGCTCTCCAATTTCGACTAGAGTATCCCCTTTAATATTAAGCCCCTCTAAAATGGCATTTCTTGCTAATATAAACAGTTGCTTTTGCTCAGCATCAGTAAAATACAAACTATCTTCATCTGAGACTTTGCTTCTTGGAATATGTCGCATGGCAATAGCTGTATAACCAACTACTTTGTTAAAATCGCCACTGACATCGCCGCTATTGGCATATTTTAGTTTCTGGAAATTAAATTTATCACCGCTGAGTTCTCCAAGACGCAGCATGATATACACAGCACTGAAACCACAAATAGCAGTACGAAAATTCTCTATTTCTTTCTCTTCACTTTCTTTTACAGCTTTGCAATAGGCTTCGGTTGATCCGGTGAGAATTCCACTAATAACTTTTGTGTCGCTTTTAATAGCGTCTGAATAGGTGGGATAATGCGAAAGATCTGTGCTGATTACAAATAGATTATCGTCGTTGAAATAGGGAAGAAGCAAACGACTGATTTCATTAAGTGTATGAAGATCCTTATTTCCTATTACAATAGGAATTATTTTGTAGCCTTCTACAAGAACGTGTTGAAGAAATGGAAGTTCTACTTCAAGACAATGTTCTTCTATGTGAGGCCCTAAAGAATTGTTGAAAACTTCGTTTTTCTTTAATTCAGTAGCAATACTATCATTTACTTCTACTTGACCTAATGGGGTTTCAAAAAAACCTCCCGGGTACACAGATGCACCATCAAATGCGGCAATATGGCTCGATCCAATTAAAAATACGTTTTTATATTGAGGATTATCCCTTAAGGTTGCAAAAGCATGAGCAGCGACTTCTCCACTAAATGAATAACCGGCATGAGGTGCTACAATGGCTCTGATTCTGTTTGAATCAGGAGCTAATATAATTTGATTGATCTCAATCTCAAGGTATCGTTGCAATGCAGCAGAATCTCCGGGGTAAAATTTACCGGCCATAACCGCTCTGCGATTTGGATAGGTGCTCTGCGCCGATAAAGATGAAAATACTGACATGGTGAGGATAATGGTGGCTAATAAATTGATTTTCATCGACATTAAATATACGATTTTGAAATAGTGAATGCAAATTTATAATATTAAAAAGTGTTTTCCAAGTATTAAAAATAGAGGAATGGTATTATTGATTCTTTATATCCTTTGAATTTGACGATATAAATTTAAATTTTTAATGGCCAAGATGAGAAAAATCGTGAATTTCTTGTTAATTGCGATCGGATAGCGATTGGAACGTGGCTTTTAATTGAATATCCGTTTTTCTACCACGTATTTATTTGGCAATATAACCACGAATACACAAATTTTAAATCGAAATATTCTATGCTGATTTCAGCGAATGCTATGTTTTTTAGCAAACTAAAAAACTAAAGACACTAAACAAAATTTAATTCGTGGTAGCACATTTGCTGTAATCAGTAAATGTGGGTTAATACCTCATATTTTAATTCGTTAATTCGTGGTAACATGGCGTAGAAGCATCTATTTTATCCATGATTTTGATTTAGTGGATTTATTTGATAAATTTGTGTAGGCTGAAACAATGAATAAACGCGAATTTCTAAAAAGATTTGCCCTGCTGGGTGTTGGGAGTCTGGCTACTGCTAAAAATGCAATGTCGTCAGGCAAAGCATCATTAAATTTTGATATGAAAACCATGAAAGAAGCTATGTATTATCAAGCAGTTAATGATAAAATGATGTGTGAACTTTGTCCGCATGAGTGCTCGCTTATCGATGGTCAAACCGGAATTTGCCGCACCCGAAAATCTATTGGGGGGAAGCTGATTGCTCAATCCTATGGCAAAACTGTGGCGGTGAACCTCGATCCTGTGGAGAAAAAACCCTTCTATCATTTCTTGCCTCAGGCAAAAGTGTATTCTATGGGCACCGCAGGGTGCAATTTTCGTTGCTTGAATTGTCAGAACTGGGAAATTTCGCAAAATGCCCCCGGCGATCTGCCTGCACATGATTATTCTCCAAATGATCTCGTGAATGGCGCCCTGAGTTACGATTCCAAATGTATTGCATACACTTATACCGAGCCAACTGTGTTTTATGAATACATGCTAGATACAGCAGTTATAGCACATCAATCAGGACTTAAAAATCTAATGGTTTCCAATGGTTTTATTAATCCGGAGCCATTGAAACAACTCATTCCTTACCTCGATGCGGTCAATATCGATTTGAAAGCTTTTGATGCAGACATATATAGAAAACTCGCCGGTGGAACGCTCGAAGCAGTGAAAAATACTCTGCTGGCACTCAAAAATAGCGATGTCTGGCTGGAAATTACACATCTGATGGTTCCCGGGTATTCAGACGACCTTGAAATGTTTAGAAAAATGATTCAGTGGTTGGTTGAAAATGAAATGCAAAACGTGCCTTTACATATTTCCAGATTCTTTCCGGCTCACAAGCTGCAAGATACCAATAGAACTGAAATTTCTACCATGGAAAAGGCCCTCGATATTGCCAAAGAACTTGGAATACAATATGTGTATACCGGAAATGTTCGCGATACCAAATGGGATTCCACTTATTGTTATAAGTGTGGCGAATTGCTGATTGAAAGAAGTGGATATACCACTGAAATAAAGGCTTTGAAAGACGGAAAATGTGGGAAATGTGGAGTGGAGATTCCTGGGGTGTGGAAATAAGCCCGCCGGATCTCTCTGCGTCCACCGCAGGTGGCCCTGAGTGCATCCGGCGGGGTGCGAAGAGTGCCATCGTCCCGACATCAGGAGGATCATGGCAGGGTGTGCGGAGGCTCGATTGCACCTGTTCCATGACCCTCATGCTTCGAGACGAAGGAACGGAGGATCGCC
>JAFGWG010000155.1 GCA_016937255.1 Bacteroidales bacterium | reverse complement strand
CGTTCGTTTTTGCAAATATAATAAAATTTATGGAACGATAATTTATTTTAATTAATTATTATTTTTAACACCCCACCTTCAAGGTTTTAAATACCGTGGAAGGTTTGAGCGGTGGCTGAGAAAACGCTTTGATGCTGTAAAGGAAATTTGATAAATAATGAAACTAAACCCCATATACCTGCTTTTGCTCCTTGTTTTGCTCTTTGCCTGCAATTCTGAAAAGAAATATGCAGCGCGGTACGTAGCGTATTATCCGTATCCAGCTATATTGCTGATTGAGCCTGCTCCGGTACAAATTAAGTTCTATCCGCCGCAGGGCAATAGCTCAAGTGAAACCTTTGCTAGAAGATATTTTCCCTATCGCATGTACGATTTTATCAATAAGGGAACGGGTGAATTCAACCAGATCATGGCCACGCAGATGGATACTTCCCTCCTGATAAAGGGGTATAAAGTTTATTCCGATACTTCGGCTACTGATTTTCTCACTTTTCCCGGTCAGCGCTATATTTTGGAGATTGAACAGTTTAATGCCGAAGAATATGTGCGTCAGGTGGTAGATTCTGTGGTAACTCCTTATGGAAATCAGTATTTTGATACATTAATTTCTCAGGTTCAATTTCATGTTTGGCTGCGCCTAAACCCGGTAGATGATACCACGCTGGCAGCACCTTTACTTTATGCGGGACTGAATTTGGAAGATTATTTCAAAGGCGGCTGGAAGTTTATTTCTTCCTCTGAAGGATATGGTTATTCCTATGTGCATATGCCAATTTATGCGGAAGATGTTTTGGCGTTTATTCCGATTTTTACGGATTTGCTAAGCGATTATATCTACGATTATTTCATGAATATGAATATTTACCAACGCTCCAAAGGAAATGCCAAGAAATACTATACGTATAGCAATGGACGTATTTATCCTGCCGGCGATGCGAGATTTGTTTTTATGGGGGAGTAAGAAACCTCCCTTGACATCGTTTCGACGATAGGAGGATCATGTCAAGGATATGCGCAGGCTTTTATGCTCACTGTTCCATGACCCTCATTCTTCGGGACGATGGAACAGTGAGTTGGCTTTTTTATGCGATGCCCGAAGATGTTGGCTTGTTCTCTTTTTCTGCCATTGTGCCCGGTTGACGCACTCAGGTCCCCCACTAAATACATCGGGGACGCTGAGAGGTCAACCCCTGACATTGTCCGACGATTCCATGTCCGCCACCATGCTCAATAATTTATTGGCGGTCGTTGGAATGTCGGCCTAAGCACCAGCGAGCAATGCGAGCGTGGTGCATCTGCGTGAATTGAAGGTGTTTAAGTGCAGCAAACAAAAATTTGCGTAATCTGCATAATCTGCGGATAGAAAATCAGTGTGTATCTGTGCTTCAGTCTGTGTTCTTCAGCGTTCTATCTTATGCCTCAGTTTTTATTTTCTCCACCGCCTCCGCAGTTTTATCAATCAACGATTGTGCGCTGAGCTTCGCACCTGTAGCCTGTATCATCCAAACATCGGGGCTAAGTTGTCCTTGAGACCAAATGCGCAGTACTTCCTCTGCAAAATCTTTTCCTTTCATCGTTTCTTCAACTTGGAACTGAATGATATGTCCAAGCGGATAAGCAGAAAGATACAGCGGATTGTCAATCATATGGCTGTAAATGCCCAAGATGGTTTGGTCTTTTACGCCAAATACCGGTGCATAATATTTATTCCAGATGTCTTTACTGATGTCCATTACTGCAACTTTGAGTTCAGAAGCAGTAGCATCCGGGTGCTCGTACATCCATTTCCAAACATTCATGTCAACCAGACTTACGCCCATAATTTCATAGAATGACCAGCAAATATCTAGCGTTTCCATCTCTTCAGCCAGTGGATCATTGTTCTCCATATTGAGAAGTTGCAGATCACGCTTCTGGAAAATAAATGCAAGCGCTTCAGTAAATGCAGTATTGGGAACGCCATGCAGCATATAATTATCTACAAAATGCAGCGAAATGGTTTGCTCAACATTGTGACCAAATTCATGTATAGCAATATTATAACCCTTATAATTCATGCCGGTTTCGGCAATACGTGTGCGTAGGTGACTCACGTCGGATCTCATTTCAGAGCCCCAGGCATGTCCGCTTCCACGAGCAGGATCTACCGCAATAAACGATGCAATATAATCTGCTTTCTCAGAAGTGAAACCAAGCTTACGCAAGAATCCGGGTAAAGCAGCTTTAAATGCCACATTATCGGGGTATTTGGCTTCTGTAATTTTATCCAGTTCAGCTTCGTTAATTCCACTGCGAGATTTGAAACCATCGTACCAGATATCATAAGGGCGAAGATTACGGCCCAGACGCTCTTTAATCAGGTTGCCAACTTCTTTAATTACGGGGCTCGATACAAATTCAATAAAGAGATTTTCTACATCGGCTTGGCTCATTTCAAGACCACCGTCGAAGCTACGAGAAATAGCGTTATCGTAGAAAGGATAATAAGGATCCAGCTCTTTCATTACATGGAAATTATCCAGCAGTACCTGGTATCTTTGATCAGGCTCGGCATTCGCTTCAATCTCTTTTCCGTTCTTAAAAACCTTATTGCTTTCGGGTTGCCATTGCACCTCAGGGTTATCAATTACCGTTTCAGGAATACTCTGATCGATGATGCGCTGCATAATAGTGTAAATGAGTTCCTGTTTCTTCTGGCCATCTTTCTCCCCGTAATGAGATTTCAATTCGTCGCGAAGCCCCCAGTGGGTAATGAGTACCATATCATTAGGAAAAACTTGCTCGTTGGCATCATTGCGAATATTTCCCATATAAATATTGTAGAAAGAAATATAATTGTCGCCAGCAACCATAGTTTCAGAAGCTTTTAGCAGAAGCTCGGCAGGTACACGGGCGGTAAATAAATCTCCCATGCGGGCCATACCCCATTGGCGGGGAGACCAGTTTGCACCTTTAGTGTTTTTATCCTCCAGCGAGTAATGCGGAAAATTGAGCAATACCACAAAAGCCGTTTGGTTATTAAACATATCTTCCTGAAAATGCGCAGTGGCATCCCAAGAGCCAAAACGTTCGTCAATAGCAGTAAGGTCAACACCCGGTTCATGCAAATTGCGCATAAGCTCAATAGTCATCAT
Organism: Bacteroidales bacterium; assembly: GCA_016937255.1. Classification (GTDB taxonomy): domain Bacteria; phylum Bacteroidota; class Bacteroidia; order Bacteroidales; family DTU049; genus BM518. The sequence goes on along the minus strand of JAFGWG010000155.1, from coordinate 8,140 downwards.
ATTATAGTACCCATAAATCATTTCAAAATAATGGTTCAGGCGATTAAACAGCGTATCCATTTCGCCACCTGCCACTGGGCTAAAATTGTCTTTACAAAATGTAATAAAGAGGCTGTCGTTTCCGTCCTCTTTGGTCCAAAATTGTGCACATTGCTCTACACCTTTCTGTATGCGAAAACTTTCGGCATCTCCGTATATAGCCAGCAGACTATCTTGTGCTGTTTTTATCGTTTCTGTGCTAATACTGCTCATCGATTCTTTGTCTTCTTTGGGTTTAGGACCACATGCTGCAAATAGAATCAGCATGGCAATTCCTGTTGTGATCAGATATGTTCTTTTCATGTGTTTAGGTTTGAGGGATTCAAATGTAAGAAAATTTATAGAACACTGATGACACAGACTAAAGCACAGATGAACGCTAATTTTCTTTGTCTGCTGATTTTTATCCGCAGATGAACGCGTATTTCGCAGATTATTAATAATTATGGCAGATGAACGCAGATCTTGTATGCACCGCGTAACGCAAGCGTCACTGGTGCGGGGATTCTTTCTGAATACGTTAAACGCAGATGATTAATTTAACCGCAGGGGGCGCAGAGAAGGCGCAGAGGTCGTAAAAGAATTCCAATCAAACTATGCGTTCTGACAAGTTGCATAAAACCAATGCCGTACTTCGACAAGTTCAGCATGACATTGGTTTTAATTGAAATTCCGAATCAGGCCTGCCTGATTCTATCTGCGTTAATATGAACGATTGTTGCAAGGATTAATTTTTATGCTTTCTGCGAAAATCTGTGCAATCTGCAGATAAAATGATATCAGCGAGATCCCGCGATCAGCGGGAGTCTTAATTAAAAATCTCAGCCTCCAACTCATCCCGAAACTCAAAAAACAAATCGCCCACCGCACTATTGCCATTGGTTCCGTAGTTGATGATGAAGGCCATGACGGTTCCGTTTTTGGGGAAATAGAAAGCATCGGCACTATAGGCGAGGTCTCTGCCGCGATGCCCTAGGCCATACTCGTCGGGGGCGCCATTGAGGAAATCCTTGTAAATACCCAGTCCGAATGCGCGGCCGTTTTCAGGATCCACATCAGTAAAGGTTTGCATGATATTGAGCATGGAATCGCTGAGCAAAACCTTATTTACAAACAGCCCTTCGATGAAAAGCTGCAGATCGCGAACATCCATATACAGACCGGTGTATCCATTTCCGCTGCCGGTATTGTAGTTGGTGAGGTTGAGAATATTGCCACTATTGTATAAATCGTAATATCCTTGGGCAGTATAGGCTGGCAATGCATCGTGAACAAAATAATAGGTGTTTTGCAAATTCAGCGGATTGATAATCTTTTCATTAAGTAGGGCCTGATGTGTTTTGCCTGTGGTTTCCTCAATAATTAGCGAAATGAGCAGGTAATTGGTATTGCTATAACCCTGATCTGTTCCACAGGGGAAAGCGGCATCTTTGCCATATACATGTTCCAATATGCTTTCTTGGGTCCAGTGTTGCTCGGGATTATTGAGTATATCGAGATAAAAGCTTTGATCGCTCACCACATCATAAATACCACTGGTATGGTTCATGACCTGGCGCAGGGTGGCTTCGTCGGCATTGGCAATTTTATCAACCATATCGGCGGGTAAGAAAGTGCTTATTTTTGCATCAAGGTCGAGCACGCCTTCATCTACCAGCATAAGGGTGAGGGTGCCCACAAACATTTTGGTAATGCTGGCCACTTTGGAAACGGTGCAGGGCGCCATATCCACATTGTTTTCGATATCGGCTTTGCCGGAAGATCCGATCCAAAGGCCGTTATTGTCTTTGATCAGCAGGGTAATGCCCGGAAGTCCTTTTTCGGTATAATGATCGATGAGATTCTGATAGGTTGCTGCTTTGGGGTGACTATCGCTGCTATCGGTAAATGTAGTGGTGCAGGGCGATGAGCCGCCTACTTCAGGATTTTTGCATGAAGCAAATGCCAGTACGATACCTGCGATGACGAAAAATATATGCTGTTTTTTCATTAGTCTGCTTTTTGGGGTAAGAAAAATGTGGCGTTTAGGTGTAGTGCAGTATTTGGAAGTACTGGGACATATTCTGCCACAAAAGGAAACTGGAACCAAACCTGGTAATTGAGGCCAAGGCGTATGGGCATGTCTTTCTCTTTGTTGATGAGATAGCCAAAGCCAATATTTACATCGACCATGCCTTGTATGCGACCGAAGCGGCCAGTTCTTTCATATTCGCCATCGTCGTTGAGTTCGTACATTTGAATGTCGGGAATGGCGTGTACAAGTCCTGCGCCCAATCCGCTTTCAAAGGAAAACCCGTTTGCCCATGTTCTGCGCCAGCCAAATTCTGAAAAGAGGAATATGCTGTGTTGTGCCAGGCGGTGGTATGAATAGCCGAGGTTTACATTTTGAAAGAGCTTGGTCTTTTCGGTTTGTCTCCATTTGAATTCTTTAGTAACCATAATTCCGGGGTGGAATGGGGTATTGATGATTCCTGCAAAACCTGAACCGGGTAGGAGGGTGGCATTGCTAAAAACTCCGATTTTCAAAGGGTTCATTCCTTCGGGTTCTTGAGCTGAAAGGAGCATGGGGGCAAGCAATAATATGAAAATGAGCTTCTTCATGTTTTGGTGTTTGGTGCAAAGGTCGGAAAATAAAATTAAATTTCTTGTCACGAAGCGAAGCTAACATTCCATCGTCACCGATGATGAAGGGTGTGTGACGTGGAACCGTTAGCGGAGCGAAATAAATCTGCTCCTTAAACGGTTCCATGTCCGCTTTTTGCAATGATTCTTTATGCGGACGGTGGAATGTTTATGCGCAGATTTATAGAAAAAATATTGCCGTACTTCCTTTCGTCGTGCTTAGGGCAGGCTACTTCCGCATTACAAAAGTTCAAAATTCCTTGTCATCCTGAGCTTGTCGAAGGGCGAACAAGGAATTTATATTACTCTTCGCAGTGCCACACCGTATAGCGGGACAAGAGATCATCCGGGAGATTCTTTGGCAGACGCTTCCGATAGCAATCGGAACAGATCCGCCATATATTTAGGTTAGTTTCGGCGGATGCAGAGAGGTCTGCCCTTTTCGCGCTGTAGTAAACCCTTGAAATTTTTGGAACGGTTGGGGCTATTAGCCTTCTTTCCGCAGACGAAAAACTAATCATTTTTGCGAGTGTAAAGGTACTGAAAATCAGCCAAAAAACCAAAGAGTTCAATGCGTAAAAATTTGTATATTTGAATGCAAAGAATATTGTATGAAGTATATTACATTTGTATTAATAACAATTGTTGCTTTTGCTTGTTCATCTGAAAGTGGATCTAAAAGCATTGCTCAAAAAGAGAAAAAGAATAGTGGACGAATTGATTGGATAGATACACTTGAAATTGTAGATTATTCAAAAATATATGACCCGGATGGTTTGCTGGAGCTATTTCCAGTAATTAAGAATGGGGAGCTAATTGAAACCAATGATCAAAACTATTCTAGAGATTATCCAGATGATAAAAAACTAGACACGCTTTTTTCCTTTTCGCTTTTGCAAGAGATAGGATATCCGCTTTATTCTACCACGCGGATTTTTCCGATTGGTCGATGGAATATTGGAGAAAATAAGGTTGCTTTAATTGTGAGTTCACCAGCATTTTTAGGTTTTTCAATGACTAATTTGTTGGTTTTGAATCTTGCGGACTCGACAATAAAATTGAAATCTCTTTTGGCTAATGATTGGGGTGATGGGGGGATCTCAAGTGTTTCAAAAAGTTGGGTCACAGATTTAGATTATGACAATGATTTAGATTTGATAATTGCAGAACAAAGAATTGAGCTTATTACCGAGTATAAGTACAAGATGTTTGATTCTGTTAAAGTATATGAGAACACAGGAAATGATCTGGAAGTGGCATATTATTGTTCGAAAATGATGAATGTTCGTTCTGATATAAGTAGACCTGGTATGACATACGTGAGAAATAGTGCACGAAGTACAGATACGGTGTTTTTCAAAAGAAACTTCCCTCTAATCGATTTCAATAAGGAAGAATACAAGTTTTTTGAAGTGAACTAAATTTTTGCCGCACTTCGACAAGCTCAGCATGACAAAAAATTTAATATTACTCCTAATCTTCTCCATACCAGTCCATGTAGTTTCCGTGGCTCATGACAACTTGGGTAGGCTAACTATTCTCTTTTCTTTTTTAGTTTTTTCTTTTCAATTTTCACAATCTGAAAAAACTGTTCTTTTACGAGATTTCCTGCTTCGTCAAAATCAAGGATATATTTAAGTTCGTAGTTTTCTCCAACAATTATTCGTCGAAGTTTCCGGTTTTTATCATATATCTGAATCGTCGTATTTTCTTGTCTTGGTGACCAATATGCTCCCCAAATATCATTAACTACGGAGTTCTCATAATTATTGTCAATAATAACAGTTGAATCAGCTATGCCTAATGCATTATATCTAGTTAATGTGTATCCTCCTTTATACCCAATACAAATTGAATAGTTTACGAAAATATTGTCTCTGATTTCCGCAAAGAATACAGGGGTAATACTGTCGTGCCTCGACATGATTTTCCAATGACCATTATGAGTAAGAATAGTGGAATCATTTTCAAAGCAGCACCAACGATCAGAATATGCGAAAACTGTATCATTTTCGATTTTTAAAATGACGATTGAACAATCTGATGATTTGTCTAAAACCTGAGAAAAAGCCGGATTAATTAATGCTATAATTGCAAATAAAAATACTATAAATGTTTTCATTGTTGAATAACGATTTGGTTTACTAAATATTACCTTTTATCTTCTCCAACCCCGTCCTTTCCATCGGCGTACCCCCGAATTTTACTTTGAACTCGTCTTCAGTCATTGCAAGCCATTCTTCTTTGGTGGGGTTGCCCGGCCATGTGGAATGCAGTTCAGGGGAGGGGAGTATCGTTTTCTGATTATACGGACAGACATCCTGGCAAATGTCGCAGCCGTAGATCCACCCGGGATTTTTTTCTGCAATGGCTTGCGGAATGGGTTCTTTCGATTCTATGGTGTGATAGGAAATGCAGAGATTAGCGTTGAGTCCTTTTTGCGGATCAATGGCGTTGGTTGGGCAAACATCAATACATTTGGTGCAGGTTCCACAGGCTTGCTCGATATGAGTTTTATCGTATTCCCAGAAATTTATAGCAGTAAAAATATGTCCAATGAAAAATCGGCTGCCATTTTCGGGGTTGATAAGAAAGCCGTTTTTGCCTATGAATCCCAGACCATTTTCCCATGCCCAATATCTGTCGGCTACAGGTGCGGAGTCTACAAAAAACCGCGGTTTATGGGTTGGGTGCATGCCGGAAATGAACTCCAGTAGCGGACTAACTTTATTCCTAAGAAAATCGTGATAATCTTTCCCATGAGCATAAGAGGCAATTTTGCATTCATCGGGTTGATCGGATTTTTCGTAAGGGTAAAGCAGGCTGATAATGGTTTTTGTGCCTTCGTGTAGTTTTCGAGGATCGAAACGCTTGTCTTTATTGCGCTCCATATAATCCATATATGCTTGATTCTGACTATTTATCCACTTATCAAAATACGATTGAAATTGCTGATCAGTTTCTACCGCTTCACAAAAGCCGATATGTGCAAAGCCGCATTCCAGAGCTTTGTGTTTAATAATATGTTTGAGATCGATGAGATTCATTGGTCAAATATAGTAAATAGACGTGGATTGATGTGAAAAATCCTTCATCGGAGCGCATCCGTTGATGGTCGTGATTTCGGATCGCTTCGCATGAATTTAGTAATATGCCTTATGGTTTAGCTTTGTGCATGCTCCGAGATCAAGCTTCGCATGATGCCCGAAGATGCAAGCGTTGACCTCTCTTCGTCCGACAAAGCTTTTGCAAGTGGGAGGACAAGAGTGCGTCAACCAAGGCAACGAAAAACTAAGAAGTAAAAAGTTCTTTCACTTTTGAGATTGAATAGTAAGCCATGCATAGGCTAATCCTACAACATGCGAGCGTCGCTACAGCAAAGCGATGGTTAAGAAATGCCGCGACATTGCATCGCTATATCGGTCAAAATGCTTAACCATTGCGCTTTGGAACTCGTTACCTTGAAATTTGTAAAATACAGATAAACGCAAATTGGTTTTGTGATATTAACCACTAATTCACGAATTAGAAAATGATTGGAAGGAAAATTACGGCGAATGTTTACGATTTACGGCGAGCCATAAATCAAAAATCACTAATTAAAATCCAATTCGTGGTAACACATTCGATATAATCAGTAAAATGAGTGCGTTGAAAGGAACATTAATTCGATAATCCGATAGCTATCGGATCGTGGTTATAAAGATTGGGGCAATGAGAAAAGTAAAAAGTTCTTTCACTTTTGACTTTTCCAATTTAACTTCATTCCGTATCTTTACAAAAAGAAATCCCATGAAAAAATATATCCTCTTTTTTCTTCTTGCACTTGCTCACACTCTTGCTGTTTCAGCTCAGCAAAGTACAACCGGTGAAATTCCACCAAAGGGAATTGACTTGATTGGCCATGTAAGCAAAAATACTTCAGATATTCAGGCTCAATATTTAATTTCTGGTGTTCCGGCTTATTACTGGCGATATGGCTGCGGACCAACCGCTCTTGGGATGGTTCTGGGTTATTACGATGAAAATGGTTTCCCTAATATCTTCCCAGGTTCTGCTGCTACGCAAACACCTGTTGTGCAGCAAGCCATTTCTTCTACAGAACATTACAATGATTATTCTCTGCCATTAGATTATTATCCAAGTTTGCTTTTAGATAAATCGGAAGCACCTGCCGGCGATGAACATGCCAATAATTGTATTGCTGATTTTATGGAGACCTCCCAAAGTGTGATTGGAAATTATTATGGTTGGAGCTGGAGTTCGGATATTACTTCTGCCTATACAGATTATCTAAGCTATGCCACAACTTATCAAGGCTCAGCGCAGTATCATTCTTTTTCCACTTTCTCTTTCAGCTCATTTATGTCAGAAATGGATGCCAATAAGCCCATGATGGCATTGGTAGATACTGACAACGACGGTTATACCGATCACTTCATTACCCTTATTGGATATAAACAGGAATCTGGTGTAGATTATTACGCTTGTTATCAGACTTGGGATTATACCGTACATTATTATGAATATGCTCAAATTGCTGTGGGGCAGTCTTGGGGAATTTATTCTTTATATACATTTGATATTATTACTTCATCCATTGATGAACCTGAAGTGGATCTTGATATTTATCCCAACCCTGCCTCTGATATCTTAACGATCAATTCCGCTTCGCTGATTGGTGAAGATATTTCTGCTAAGGTTTACAATGCTGCCGGACAAACAATGCTGCAGTCTCAAATCCAATACACAGGGTCAATGCAACTAGATGTTTCGACTTTGGATGCAGGGGTGTATATGGTGCAGATTGAGTCTGAGAATAATGTTTTGAATAGGAAATTTATTATTGAATAATCTTTTGTGTGGTTTAACTTCAATATTCTTTTTGAGGTATTGCTTTTTAAGTGCCAAACACAATGTTTATGCCGACCCTGAAAGGGTCGAATAATAATAGCCCCGTATGAGCGTTGCGAAATGCGGGGCTATTATGAAAGCATTATAATGTTTTGGCGCAAGATTTGAGCGCGTTTCAATTTTGTGCCAAAACACCTAAAGTGTTAAAAAAACGTTGATTTATTGGATGATAGTGTTGGCGGATCGTTTCGCATGAATTTAGTAATAAGCCAATATGGCTTAGCATTGTGCATGCTCCGAGATTAAGCTTCGCATGATGCTCGAAGATGCAAGTATTGGCTTTATTGATTATAATCATAGAACACCTTCTATACGCATCCGGATATCTATTCGTCCCGCATCGGTTTTGCAATGAGCGGGACAAGAGATCATCCGGGAAACAAGTTCGGACAGACGCACTCTTGTCCTCCTTCGTGTTCATTAGTAGTCGGACGAAGAGAGGACTGCCCATTAGCGGAGCTAACATTCCATCGTCAAAGATGATGAAGGGCGTGTGACGTGGAACCGTTAGCGGAGCGAAATAAATCTGCCCCTTAAACGGTTCCATGTCCGCGTTTTGCAATAT